>JAHECY010000157.1 GCA_024641505.1 Gammaproteobacteria bacterium | reverse complement strand
TTAAGCTGCAACTGACCTGTGTAACCATCGGTTTTAGCCAGATTATCGGAATCATGTGCCCTGGTAATACTGTAATTGCTGTTCAAAGACCAATGTTCGATAAAGCGCCAGTCCAGGCCAACGACGTAACCATCATTAAAGTTGGATAAGTTCCGTTCCTTGTCAAACGCCTTGCTGAGGGTGTAACCCAGATTCAGATTGGCGACCTCACCGAGCTGGAAGGTGAAATTCAATCCATGGTTGCGATTTTCCAGATCGGCCAGCGCGCGTGACGGGATACGGTTATCCTGCTTGGACAAACTGAATTGATAGCCAACACTCCATTTATCCAGGCTCCATTGGAATCCCAGATTTTGTTGGGTGTTAAATTGATCGGTGATATGCACCAACGGATCGAAGGTGGTGGGAAGATTCACACCGAACTGGTGCACCTCATTGTACGTATATTGCAGCGTTGGCCAGACACTAAAACCGGTTTGATTAGCTTTATCAAAAAATCCCGCCAGCGGCAGTACGATATTAAAATTGCTATTACGGGTCTTGGTTTTCAATACGGTCGGTAAATTATCCAGGTTATCTTCCAATTGTTGCTCGGATACCTGGATGTTTACCTTGTCGACATTAATTGTGGCAGCAGCCTGGGTATTCATTTGGTTGGCGTTGGTAAAGGCGCCGATGCTCTTATAGAACGGGTCAACCCGCTCGTGGGTTAACGTGACAATGACATTAAGATTGTGTTCTTCACCAAATTTCTGATCTTTCAACACGCCATAACTGACCTGAGCGTGCCGCGCATTGTTGGTGCTTTCCAGCAATGGCACCAGGACACTGGATTGTGCCACGAGCGGATCAGCAGGATTGGTAAACTTGCTACGCGCCAGAGTCAACTCAGCCTGTAACCGCTGCTCGGTATCACTGCCAAGCAGCCGCAGTCCCAGGCCGTTACTGGTTTCTGCATCGCGTATTTCACCACTATCAAAATTGCTGCGTGGCAAGAGCGTGGCATCCAGGTACATCATTTCCACGCGCATTGCCCCGGGGCGTTGTTCGTTGACTTCGTAGCCGATACTGGCTGCACTGATATTATTCTGGCTATCATCGAGACCGACAATATTGTCATACCCCACAATACTATTACCGCTCATGCTCACCAGAGAAAAATCCAATTGACTGCCCAGTTTCTGCTTTACGGTCACGCCACGACTGCCCATGTTATTCAATAAAAATTGATTGGTGCCATAGGTAATATGGCCAACACGCAGTTCGCTGCTGTCAGTATTTAATTGCAACAAATAATCGCTGACATCCAATGCTGGGGCGTCTTTTCCCAAAGTACCAAATCGTAATGCTTCATTTTGGAAACTGCTGCCAACCAAATTCATCGTGCCTGCCAGTTGCAGGTTGCCACGTTTTCCCTGGGCATTGATACCGATCTGCCCGGCCAGATCCTGAAAAGTGCGGCGTGGTGGCGCAGTGGCGGATCCAGAATGGCCTTCATCAACTTGACCTTTGAGACTCAAGTTGACACTGACCTTACTCTCGCTTTTCTCGAAACCTGCGACGGTCAGTACTTTGATCGGTAGCCGTGCAATTTCCTGCCAGGTATTATCATTTTTTGCCAGATAGACAATGACTTCGGATTCGCCGCTGGGTAGCGGCAAGCGTTTACCATCATAAATATATTCAAGTGGCCGAGGGTGACTCATCAGCGAAGTCACATCCAGCGTACCAATAAAAAACTTCAATTGACCTTCAGCGACGCCGGGTTCACCGTCCAGTGTAATTCTGAACTTGCCATCCACCCCAATAAACTCGGTAGCAGCGACCGTGCTGTTGCTGACACTCAGCGCATAGACGGCTTGCGTACATGCCAGACCTGTCACAAGAATAATGACACCCGCCGGAATAGGTTGTTTGCTGCGCATTGTTGTTGTTCACTCTCAGTAAAACATGAAGCAACTGTAACGATGGCAAATAACCTTGCCTATCCCATAAATACGGGATAGGTCTTCCAGAAAAAGTTAGCCGCGTACCTGTGCAGGACAGATACCACTGACATGACGCCGATAGATATGCAACTGATAGGTCAGCTTGCCGGTGGGCTCGTTATACCAGCGCACTTTCAATGGTGAACAATGTACGCAACCGGCCACCGGTGATTGCACCACTTGTGCCTGCGCAAAACGTTGTTGGCCGTAGACAATGCGGGCTTGCTCGAAAACCTGCGCCTGCTGGCCGCAATTCGGCGGTGCGACGCTGACATCAAAACTGTCTTCGCCCTTGTTACCAAGCGCAAGTTGATGACTGCGTTCAAAATAATGCACTGTATCCAGTTTTCCCGTGGGGACAGGTTGTTGCAATTCAATGGCAGGGGTGATCTTGCGTGTCAGGCGGACGCGATGTGGTTTGGTTGTTCCCTGCGCCGTGACGACCCGTAACTCCACATCCAACTCACGGTTAATATCGTCAATCTGCAATTCAATACGGTTTGCCTGCCAGTGTTTGGGGCGATAGGCATACTGAAATTTACCGCCATAGTCGGCAATGACTTCGCAACGAGCGCAGTCGCTACCGAATAGTCCGGTGAGTTCAAATACGTTACCTCCCATAGAACGTGCCGCCGCAAGGTGCAATTGTTCACTCACACCCACCGCGCCATAAACCACACTACTCGCCAAGAGGCTTAACAACAGCAATAACTGAACGACATAATCACGCGCTACCTTCATCATTGACTTACCGGGTTCCTGGCAATATGCAGGCGTCCAGTATTCAACAAGTGCGGAATGACAGCCATCCCGTGAATAGGGGATGTCAGGTTGTAATGAAATAGCCTAGTGCGGTTCCGTTGACGTTTGAAGCAGTATCACTGCAGAGGTAGCCACAAGCGTAAACAGCTACCCTTACTGCTACTGGCCTTGCTGACTTGACCGCCGATCATGGCAGCACGGCGTTGCATATTATGTAAACCACGACCGGTGGGACTGGCATCGATGCAAAACCCCACGCCATCGTCACACAATTGAATAAACACACCCGCTTTGCCATCAGTATGGTGTGCCTGGCCGGTTGTCAGCGTAATCGTTTGGGCCTGGGCATGCTTAAGAATATTGGTAATGCCCTCCTGCAAAATGCGCATCACATGCAAGGCCTTCTGTGGCCCAAAGTCGTGCAACGGCGGCAGATTCTCGACTTGCCAGTGCAGCGAAATACCTGCCTGTGCCAGGCGCGGTTCCAGGCGTTGCCGTAACATCCCCAACACCGTGAGCACATCGCCACCCACGTCTTCCATGGAATCGATCATCAGGCGCAAGTCGTCCAGGGCCTGTTGCAACGAGCCACGCAGTAGCGTGGCATCCATCACGCCCGTATCAACCAGGGCCAGTGTGGAAACCAGATGACCGCCCATGCCATCGTGCATATCGCGCAAAATCCGTTCGCGTTCAGCGGTTAATAGCTGCTGATGTTCCAAGGTACGCATTTTTGCATAGTTGTCTTCCAGCTCCAGATGCTTCTGCTGGATGCGTGTTTCCAATTCATTATTAAGTTTTTCCGATTCGTTGAGTGAACTCACAAAGCGCTTCAGCAGGATGTTCACAAACACCAATAATATCGGTGGTGCGCCGTAATGCATAAAGACCCCATGCTCACGGTCGATAACATGGGCAACGATCAGCGTATCGTGTGTGCCCAGTATCAGCATCCATAACGCAGCGGCCATTAACAAGAAAACATCATGTTCTTTAAACTGAATAAAATGTCGCACGGCAAAGACCACTGGATACATACCGATCAACAACGTCAAATAGCCGTTGTATTGCACACCTTCGCGATTGAACACCGCCTCTGGCAGCACAGCCAGTATTGCCGAGGCCAACACCCCAATACCGATTAAGATCTTTTCGATACGCGCCGCCGGGTGCCTTAATAAGCGACGCACAAACAGCGCGCCGAAAATAGGCAGCCAGGTCACCGTGGCATTCAACCAATTCCATTGGTGCGTCTGCATCGGAATATTGATGACGATCAGATTAAGCGTATGCACACCCCACACCAGCGTCATTAGCCCAAACCACAGATAGACCGTATCGGAACGACGCAAATACCACAGCATCAACATCAACACACTGGTCACAAACAGCAACACCACCACGATCTGGCTCAAGCTAGTGCGCACCAGCAACCGATATTCATACGCCGGGGTTAAGGACTCCTCTGGCCCGATATAAACATGCGAGAGCATGCCATCACGGGCTGGATCGGCCTTGATATGAATCAATAAGGTGTTGTCCCCGGTTTTGAGCAAGCCATTGGGAATGGAGAAATATAACGGTCGATTCCAGTTACGTGCCACCGGATCCGCAAAATGCCCGCCACTGCCCAAGCGTTCGTTGTCGAGAAATACCGCGGCATTCATCACGATCGATGGCAGATAAATACCCCATAAGCGATTGGGTGGCACATTGAGGTGTAACGAAATGCGATACCAGCCATTGGGCGCGGATTCGTTACGATCTTGCCAATCATCCGGTAATGATATCTTTTTCCAGACTACCTCTGCCGGAGGCGGACTTTCAGCTTGATAAGTACTGAATTCGACGTGTTGTATATCGAGCACGTCGGTGGGTATTGGGGTTTTTTGCAGGTACGACAGCAATGCCAATAATGCCAGTAAGCTGCAAAGCGTTATTACCCATCGACTGTACTTGTGGAACAGGATCATCTTCACGCGTGTGGATCGCTTATTGTTTTAGTTAACTATTGATTCAATTTAATAATACCCAGTTGCATGGCTTCGAACACCGCTTCACTGCGTGAATTCACCGCGAGCTTGCGGTAAATATGTTTAATGTGTGAGGTGACCGTGTGCACCGACATATCCAGTGCCTTGGCGATTTCGATGTACGAAAATCCCTTGGCCACCAATTCCAGCACCGCCTGTTCCCGTGCCGTCAGAGTGGGGGTCGAGCTGGGCGTTGGCACCGCATCCGTAGTGGCGGGTTTAAAGCGCTTCAGCAGGTGTCGCGCAATCGAGGCACTGATGGGCGAGCCACCGGCCAGCATCTGCATAATCGATTGGCCGATGTAATCCGAATTCCCATCCTTGAGTAAATAGCCTGAGGCACCGGCTTCAATCGCAGCGAGCACATTTTTCTCATCACCAAACACAGTAATCACCATGCTCTCGGTCGCGGGGTTCTGGGTACTCACATAGCGAATCACATCCAGGCCACTGCCATCGGGTAAGCCCAGGTCGCTTAACAACACATCGGGGAATCCTTGTGCCAACGCCTGCTGCGCCGCGGCGCACGTGCCCACGGCAGCCGTCACGGTAAGTTGGGGGTGGGCATTCACGGCAGACGCCAACCGCTCGCGGGTATTGGGATCATCCTCGACTAACAGCACCGAATACGTCTGCATGCTAACTACTCACAGGTAAAACCGGGTGGTTAATTATTGTATAGCGAGAGTGTAGCTGTTTTATTGGATACTTAGAATGGAATTAATACCTACTCGACAACGACTTTTTGCACATCAATTGGTGCAGCACATTGAAT
>JAHECY010000067.1 GCA_024641505.1 Gammaproteobacteria bacterium | reverse complement strand
CACAACCAGAACGGGTTGTGGGTCAGCGGCGGTTTGGCGACTCACGACCCCACCCAGGACCCCACCCAGGACAGCCGGCCGGTGATGCACCACAGCAACCTCTACGACAACAGTAACTGCCATTACTCCGCGACGGACTTCGCCGATGTCACCGTTACCCTGGACGCCCAAACCAACTGGTGGGGCACCACCGATGCGGCACGGATTGAACGCGATATCTACGACCGGCAGGACGACGCTAATTCCCCAGTCATTGATTGGCAGACGGCACAAAAAGCCATAACCGTCACCAGTACCGCCACCACGCCGATCACGGTGGCGGCGGATCGGTACACCGGCTTGATTCCCTTAACGGTGAATCTCACGATCAACAACCCGAGCAACATTTCTCTTGCTCATGTCAGCGTGGATTTCGACACGGATGGAACGCTGGAGATCGATACCGCTGATCTTACGACGCCGTTGAGTCATTCCTATGACACACAGGGCGATGCCGTGGTCACCGTATCAATCACTGATGTCGAGGGCCGGGTGCATGTGAACAAACTGGCTATTCTTGCCGAGGAAAGTCCGGAACAAGTGGTGGCGACCCTGACGGCAGTGTGGAACAGCTTGCTGGACAAGCTGATGCAAGGGAACATTACAGGGGCGCTGACGCACCTGAACACCAACGTTCAGACCAAGTACGAAGCCGTGTTCAACAGCATACCGGACTTGGCTGCTACTGTTGCAGACATGGAAAAAGCGTATCTTGCGCCCAGCACGTTGGACGACGACAACGCCGAATTTCTGCTGATCAGGAACGAAGGGGGCAACTACTATGGTTACCCGGTATTGTTTACCCGCCGCGGTGATGGCGCATGGTTGATCGAGGGCATGTAATGATGAGACTAAAACTGCGTGAACTGGTGCTTCCTGGGACACTGTTGCTGCTCCTGTTCAGCACCGGCTGCAGCATCATGGGGGCGCCACGGACTGGTAAACTTATGAATATGGAAACTGGAGAGCCTATTGAAGATGCCGTGGTCGTTGTTCTCTGGGAAGGTGAATCAGGTCTGCTGGAACCGGAATCCTTTTGTTACAACATTAAAAGCGACATCACCAACGAGAATGGACGCTATTGGACCGGACTCTGGTTTGGCATCACTCCTCTTGTCTGGCACACCGATGTCATACCACAAGCTTACAAAGAAGGATTTGTCGAACCCAAGACCTATACCACGGAGAACTGGGGAGATATTTTCATGGTTCCATTTCGCGGCACCCGTGAGGAGCGTTTCGAGTATCTCGATACCCTGTTGAACTCCACCCGCTGCAATAAAGCCGGTTTCAGCCATAGCAATCACTACCGGATACGCAAGCGTATTTATGAAGAGGCGGAGAGGATTGCGGTGACGGATAAAGAAAAGGAAATTGCATATGGATTCAAAGTATATGCTGCCGAAGCACTATTTCCAGAAAAAATCAACAACACTTTCAATGAAGAGTTACAAAAAGAGATCGTAGATCGAATTATCAAGGAACACCCATGAAGTATGTGTATCTATATAATATATTCCTGTTGAGCATCTTGATTCCTAACGCAAGTTACTCCTATGAAGTAAATACTCATGCAAGAATAACGGAGAAGGTATATGTGAAGTCAGCTCTAAATGATCATATTTTCATAAATGAATTGGGCTTATATGAAAGACTTTTGATAGGTGGAAATGACAAAGACAATAAATATTTCTACTACGAAAACATGAAAGATAATATTTATACCCGCGAAGTATTTGCCGAAACGATGGATATAATGCCAAATTTTAGCAAGACGCCTTACAACTATTTTAATCCAATGGGCTGGTTCATCCGCGGCGCCATCAGAGAAGACGACTGGAACGTACCCGACGACCCCAACAATCCGGCAGGCGAAGCAACTATAAGCAGTCTCTTTCGGATGGCCAATCATTTCTGGGATCCTGTCCATAATTCACCCCTGGATACGAAATTTAATTTGCTTCACCTGTTCGATATTTCTATTGTGGGAAAAAGAGCTCCAATGTGGGGTCTGGGTGCGCTGGATCCTTTCAGCAAGCCAAACCAGCCCGACCCGGACCGGCAAAATCATTTCACGGTATTCGATGCGCGGGAAGCTATGTTCCGAGCGGTAACCGGTCTGGGGTGGGATGAAACTAAAAACATAATTGATAAAGTCGGCCGCTCCAGCGGTGGCATGAATGACGGCACCAATGTCGAGGGTACGCCACGCAAAGCCAATGAGCAGGATCGCCTGGCCTATTGGGCCACCACATTTCGGGCATTGGGCGATGTCACCCACCTGGTGGAGGACATGTCCCAGCCGGAGCACACCCGGGTCGACCGGCATTCACCGTTTGATTCGGAAGAGAAGCAATATTTTGAGCTTTATACCAACCGCAGAGCAAAAGAAAGAAGATTTCGCGAATTTGATAAAGTATCAAGAACATCGATCCCGAAGACGCCGGAGAAGTTACTTTATGTAACGGACTACACCATCCCCGTCATCGATCAATACAGCGATCTTTTTCATTCCGGTAAAGCATTCGGTGACAATGCGGTTCTCACTGGAAGGGGGCTGGCAGACTACAGTAACCGGGAGTTCTTCAGTATTGGCACCAACCTTGGAGACAACGTTTTCAGTTATCCCTCAAATAACCCTGAGAGTTATGACCATCAGGAGGAGTTCATTAACTACGTTACCGTCCCGGACCTCGATAATGGCGGACCGGTTGCCACCTATAAAACTGTCGGCGTACGCTCCCGCTACTTGCGCCAGACCGTTTACGACAAACAGGATTCCAATCAAAATGCCTATCAACGCATCAAAACCGTGCAAAGCGCTTGGGACAAGGACGCCACCATCCCGGTGTACACGCTCAACGAAGCGGCGTACGCCGACCGGTTGGAACTGTTGATCCCCAGAGCGGTGGCCTATGGCGCGGCCTTTGTGAATTACTTCTTCCGCGGTCGCATGGAGATCTCACCCCCGGCGAGCGGTGTGTACGCCATTATCGACCACGGCATCGCTCACAACACCATCGATGGCCTGCCATCGGCGACGTCCAGCGGCAAGATCTACGGCTTCAACAAAATTCGGCTACGCGTCAGGAACACTTCGGCGGATGATGAAGCCATGCCCAACGGCCAAGTCATGGCCGTCGTCAAATACCACCTTAATCGCTGCTACCAGCCGGACTTGAGCGGCGAGCATCGCGTTATCGCCGGCGTCAAAACAGATCCTGTTCATGGCCCCGATTCTGCCGATTGTAAGAATCTTGACACCGATTTCTGGGGCGGGGAGGAGTATATCGCCGTCTCCCTGCCGCAAGCCATGAGCATTGAGCGGAGTTTCAAGGAAATAGAGTTTACGTTTCCTGATAATGAAACCATCCCGGTCAACGCCCACAGCGTTTACCTGCAAGTGGTCTACCGGGGTAAGCTGGGCAAGGAAGACGATGCGGTGGTGGTGGCCACCCGGGATATACCCGAGCCTTCCTATTTCATGATCGCCAACAACACCGACTACCAGTGCCTGGACGATACGTTCTATCCCAAGAGCGAAGTTGTCACCATGATCGAGCAAGAATTAATCGACAGCAGTGCCAATGGCGGCACCCCCTACAGTGAAACCGCATTGAAAATCGCCATCGCTCACGGTGATCTTAATAGTTATACTTATACGCCTTTCAGTTTCGTGATCGGCGGCAAGGCATTGCCCAGCGTGACGGTGAAGAATCCTTTCGCCCCGGGCACCTATCTGCGGCTGGCGGTGCTGGCGGCGGACACGGGCGCCGGTTATGGCAAGTTCACGGCTCAGGCGAACGGTGTCGATATGCCGGTCTCGGACCGGCAGGACCTGAACATGACTCCCCACTGGGTCGCACGTGCCTATGGCGAAAATCCCGGTAAACTTTTTTATCTCGGTCATGCCCGAGGCGCCAGTTTCCGAACAGGTTTTTTCCTGATCACCAATGCGGCCAACTGCACGATACCGGCGGGCAGCCCTTATGCGCCCGGACAGGAAACGCAGATGCAGGACTTTGATCCGGTTTATCCGATAGCGGTCACCATTGCGCCGGAGCCGGCGACGGTGCCGTAGCAAACCTATTTACGGCAATGGTGGGCTTTGCGGGTCCGGGATTGTGACCCAGGGTCCTGGTACAAACGCCAATACCAGCTATACTGTGATGGAATACGCCAGAAACGCCTTTGCAATCAATTGGCGCGTCGCTCTGGCATACCCGACCCGAGGGTGATGGTTAGCCGCAACAGCATAAAATAGGCACCCTTCGATTTGCTACATAACCACGGGTGTTGTTAATATCCCCCGTGCTATTGTATCATCCGGGTATCATGCCTATCCAAAACACACAGAACGAAAAAGTCCTGGAACTCGTCAAGAAGGCAGGCGTGTTACGCCCCCGTGATCTGGACCCCTATAATATCCCTCGGACCTGCCTCAGCCGCCTTTGCGCAGCCGGCAAGTTACGCCGAATTGCCCGTGGGCTTTACGTCCTGCCGAATAGCAACGCCACCGAGCACCACTCACTGGCCGAAGCTTGCAAACGTGTACCAAAAGGCGTGGTTTGTCTGTTGTCCGCGCTAATTTTTCACGATCTTACGACCCAGGCGCCCTTTGAAGTCTGGCTGGCGATCGGCGAGAAAGCTTGGCGGCCAAGACTGGAATACCCACCGCTACGCATCGTGCGTTTCTCGGCGGTAGCACTCAGTGCTGGAGTGGAAGAACACCAGATCGAAGGAGTGACCGTGCGGGTGTACTCCCCTGCAAAAACCATCGCCGATTGTTTCAAATACCGTAACAAGATCGGTCTGGATGTGGCCATCGAAGCACTCCGGGAGTGTCGACGGGCACGACGATGCTCCATGGATGATATTTGGCGCTTTGCCGGAATCTGCCGTGTTCAAAACGTCATGCGACCCTACCTGGAAGCGATCGTCACATGAATGATCGCCATGGAAAGAATGTAGCGGTTTCTGTACGCAACCGTCTGCTGGCACTGGCAAGGGAACGGGGCGAGAACTTCCAGTTACTCTTGATCCAATATGGCTTGGAGCGTCTATTATACCGGCTGAGCCAGTCCATCCATCGGGATCGCTTCATCCTCAAAGGCGCGATGCTGTTCATGCTGTGGGGTAATCAACCGCACCGAGCGACGCGAGATGTGGATTTCCTGTGCTTCGGTGACAGCAGCGCGGCCGGTCTGGCGCAAATATTTCGTGAACTCTGCGGCATTGCCGTGGAAGATGATGGTTTGGTGTTTTTAGCAGACAGCGTGCGAGTCGAGACGATTAGGGATGAAATGGAGTATGGCGGCATACGGGTGCGGCTAACCGGTAATCTAGCCGGTGCCCGAGTGCCGATTCAGGCAGATATTGGATTTGGCGATGCCGTGACGCCGGCGGCGAGGGAGTCTGAATATCCTACTTTGTTGGGTGATCCTGCGCCACATTTATTGGCTTACCCCCGCGAGACCGTAATTGCGGAGAAATACCAGGCGTTGATTAGCTTGGGTATGGTCAATAGCCGGATGAAAGATTACTACGACCTTTGGGTCATCGCCCAAGCATTCGGCTTCGATGGTGTGACGCTCTCTCAAGCCATTGACAATACCTTTTTACGGCGTCAGACATCGTTGATGGAGCATAGGCCACCGGGGCTCAGTCCTGAATTCTATGCATCTGCACAGAAGAAAACACAATGGAACGCCTTCTTGCAAAAGGGAAATCTCGCGACCACGCCACTATCCTGATGGAAGTCTGCCAAATGTTGGAGACTTTTCTGCTTCCGCCAACACGAGCATTAATTCAGAGGCAAAACTTTAATTTACATTGGTCGCCGGGTGGTCCTTGGCGCTTGTAGTGTCTCCCCCGACCGCACCTTCACCATCCCCGCCGGCGTGCACCTGGAGTTCAACACCGGCCGCCAACTGATCAACCAGGGCCAGCTCAATCTCAACGGCACCGATGCCGCCCCCATCACCCTGACTTCCGCCCAGGCCAGCAAACAGGGCAATGACTGGGCCGGGATAGTGACCCAGGGCCCTGGCGCACTCAGCAATGCCAACTATACTGTAGTGGAATACGCACCCTGCGCCACAACCAGAACGGGTTGTGGGTCAGCGGCGGTTTGGCGCATAACGATCCCATCCAGGGCATCGGCTGGCTGGTTATGCAGCGATTGGCAATGTCTGCTCAATGCAGCGTGCGATAGTCGCAAAAGCTTTTGAGGTGACTGTCAGCCTAAGCGGAGGAAGATTGTATAATTCGTGACATGCAAGAAAAGAGTGAAAGACCAATGCAGTGAAATATACAAAGTACTTTGAAGAAATGAGAAGTCGGCCTGATAGGTCTGTTATTCAACTGGAGTGGATTCAATATGCTATCGATAATCCAGTGAAGGAATCATTGCAGCACGATGAGAGACTTCGCTTGTGGGCGCCAATTCAGGAGATGGAAGGCCGCTATTTGCGTGTCTTATTATTAGAGGATAGACGAACCGTGCATAATGCATTTTTTGACCGAGGTTTTATTCCATGAAAATCAAGTACTTTGAAAATACCGATACGTTGTATATTGAATTTCGGCTTGGTGAAATCGTCGAGTCAAAAGATTTGGATGAAAATACAATCCTCGATATCGATAAAGATGGCAATGTATGCGCGATTACGATGGAACACGCCCGCGATAGAGCCGACATTCCCCACTTTTCATTCGAACAGTTTGCCGCTTAAACCGCCTTCGCCCCCTGGCGTCTGGATGCAGCGGGCACGCAGTTAAGCCCGTACCGCTCTCTGGGCGGCAGGCTCAGTGACACTGCTTACCAATATCTTCCCGGGTACTTCCTGCAACCCACGGTGCTGGATAACACCACCTCCGGTAACCAATAAACCGGAGTCGGCAACGGTGCCGTAGCGGAGATCTACCAAGAGATAGGGGTTTGAATGATAGGTCTTACAATTGCTTAGTCAAAGCGAGGATTATCTGGATCTGATTTGGCAAGCAGGTCCTGCGCCGTCACAAGCAATGCGGGTACGTGTAACATTGCAGCTTCCCAAATACTTTCTGCATCAAGCGCGAAATAGTGGTGGGCGATCAAATCCCGCAGCCGTACGGGTCCGGCGCTCGTCGCCTCCGGCCAAACATGTTTCGGGATATTTTTGTAGGTTGCGCTGATGATTTACAGATTAAATAATACAGCGTCAAGGCATTAAAAATATTCCAGTGCCGCTCGGTCAGCGAAAATTATGGGTCACCAATCCAAGCTGAAGTCGGTGCATCGGGCGTTCATAGTTGATATTGTAGTTGTCGTAGCCGTGATCGTAACGCAGATACCAGCTCAGGTCGTCCCAATTTTGGGGTGACAGGATCCATGCCAGGTGCCATTGCACATTATCGGCGGTACCGGCAGGTTTGCGTTCCCCGCTCACTGGATTGTCATAAATATAATCCCGTCCAAATTTATAGGCGATGTCAAACTGCAGGGCGCTGTCCGCAGGTACAAGGCGAAAAGGTGGCAGCGGATTGAGCAGCGGGAGGGTCCCCAGCCGTGGCGTGTGGTGTTCATAGCGCAGCACCGTGGTTTCATAGACGCCGGTCTGTTCCTTCTCCCAGGTCAATTTGGTGAGATAATGGCGCAAGCTCACCCGTTGCCAGCCCTGGAGCATGCGCGTACCCGCGTAGTGGTAGGCCAGTTCGTAGTAATCGCTGGAGAAACTTCCGGACTCGGTGTTGACGCTGCCGTCATCGCGGTAATGGGGGCCGGATTGTCCGTTGGAATAGTGGTGCATGCCCAGGGACAGATAATGGAAGAAGCTCGCGCCTTCCCAGGCACCGGGCCAGTAGTACAAGCGGATGCCGGGATTGAAGCTTGGCGTTTGTACCGGCGAAGACTCGCGACGGAATTGCCGCACTTGCACGCGCACGGGAATATACAGCCGCAGATTACTGCCGCTGTCGCCCTTGGGTTTGGTGCTCCACCAGCGCAAATGCTGGTAGAGTTCGGCCTCATAATACATGTCGTCGTATTCGCCGCGTTTCTTGAAGTCGTAGCCGCCGAGCAGGGTGACATAACTGGGTTCCAAGTGTTCCTCCAGAATATCGTCGTAACGCCACTGATCGTGCTGGTCCGCTGGGTTTAACATCAGATACGTCGGGCTGGTGGGGCGCGGGTCTTCTTCTTGCACGGGCGCGGCGCTGCACACGATCTGGGATGCCAGCATAAGTAATGCGCCACCGTACCGGCCGATGCGCTGCAGGTGCCGGCGGTTTCCGGTGGTGGGTCGGCGGTACACGGGCAATGCGCGCATCTTGATCCCCTCGTTGATTAGCGTTCTCGGATGGCTTACATGTACCGCAATATTCACCCACTGGCAATGCGTGATGAACGAAAAAACAGCGTGTCGGTGTTGAGCATGCCACAATGCATGCCTCGGGGCATGCTCGCCACCCGGCCTCCGGTTTTTCTCCTGCCGACGGGGAGATTCTCGGGTAAACTGGGGTTTCGGCCTTTTTACCTTAAGCCCGCGCCGAAGAGAGGTTCGCATGATCGACTGGTCAAATATTGACACCATTTTGCTGGATATGGACGGCACCCTGCTGGATTTGAATTTTGATAATCATTTCTGGCAGGAATTCGTGCCCCAGCGTTATGGGGAGAAGCATGGTTTGGATATCGAAGCCGCCAAGGCCGAGATTTTTCCCCGTTATCAGCGGGCCGAGGGCACCATGAATTGGTATTGCGTGGATTATTGGACCGGTGAGCTGGGCCTGGAAATCATGCAATTGAAACAGGAACTGGAACACCTGATCGCGGTGCATCCCCATGTGTTCGATTTTCTCGACGCCGCCCGCCAGGCCAGCAAGTACCTGGCCCTGGTCACCAATGCCCACAGCAAGAGCCTGGAACTCAAGATGCAGCGCACTGAATTGGGGAAACATTTCGACCGCATTATCTGCGCCCATGATTATGGCCTGCCCAAGGAGGACCTGCGTTTCTGGGACCATCTGATCAAGGATATTCCCTTCGACAAACAACACACCCTGCTGGTGGATGACAGCCTGTCGGTGCTGCGTTCCGCCAAAGCTTATGGCCTGGCCTACCTGTTGGCGGTGTATCAGCCGGACACCCGGCGGCCGGCGCGGGAAATCACGGAATTTGACGCCATCCACAGTTTCGACGAATTGATGCCGCCCACGCGGAATTTGACCTGAATGCCCGCTTGACGACACAATGACCGGCGACACGGCGCTAACCGGGTTGCCGGGGCATGTAGGGTCGACAGGGTAGGGAATGAAATTGGCACCGTTCTTGAAGGTACCGTCGCCATGACCGCTTTCTTGCTGAGAACTCTGTGGCTGTTGATCTGCTGGGTGGAATTGTCCCTGTTCACCCTGGCGCTTTATGCGCTCGCCTGGCTGCCCAGGCCCATGACACGACCGTATTACCATTTCCTGTTCCGCCTCTGGTGCAGTTTTTTCGTGCGCGCCCTGGGAGTGGATCTGCGCCTGCACGAGAAACATGTCAAACCCATTCCTTCGCAATTTATTCTGATCAGCAACCACCCCTCGGCACTGGAAGATGTCGGCATCCCCACCTTGTTCGATGTCTACCCTCTGGCCAAGCAAGGTGTGCGTTACTGGTGGCTGGTGGGCAAGATCAATGAGGCGGCGGGCACCATGTTTGTCAAGCGCGACGACCCGGATTCTCGGCACATCGCATTGGATACACTGCACGACAAGCTGCGCCAGGGCCGCAGTGTCGCCATCTTTCCCGAAGGCGGCTGCAAGGGACGGCGCATTCACTCATCCTTTCAGACTGGCGCCTTCGATCTGGCGATACGAACCGGTATTCCGCTGTTGCCTGTGTTCCTGCACTACGAGGCCCAGGACACCTTTGAATGGCGCGATCCGCAGACCTTGATACACAAAATGTGGCACTTCATGACCAGCCGGAACAACCGGGCCAATTATTACGTTTATGACGCCATTTCTCCCGAAGGGCAAACCGACAAGAAGGCATTTGCCGAAGCAGTACGCCGGCAATTTCTGACATGGCAAACGCAGTATCTGGAATAAGCGGATAAACGTCACTCCTTGTCAAAAGGCCCGGTTTGATACGGCTGACCTCAATCCCACAATATTATCTGCCGAGATGGCGCGCGCGCCAGGGTGCAATGACCGGTGCGGCTGGCCGGTGGCAGATTGATTACGACACTATTTGCGTTGCAAGAACTTTTCCTGCTATATAAGAAAACATTGAAAAACCATTTTTTAACAGGCGGGGAAGCTGCATGCTGGAAAAGTCTCTCAAGGACAGTTGGGTGTTTTTTAAAAATCACTATCGTAAATTTTCTATCATCATACTGCCTTTCGTTATTCCCATCGAAATATTTGCCGGCAGTTATTCCGCTTTCTTTACCGGTGATGACTACGCCATTGCTGAACAATTGCCGCTCATGGTGGTTTATTTTTCGGTGGATGCTTTTTATTCCATCGCTATTATTTTTTACGTGGCATCCGTTATTTCAGGCAAGGCCCTGGGCGCCAGGCAGGTGTGGTCGCTCGCCGTGATGAATTGGCCGCGCTACATGGTGATGTCGATTGTGGCGGGCGCCGCGGTGCTGTGCGGTTTGGCGTTGTTGATCGTACCCGGCATAATCCTGTCGGTGCGCTTTATTTTTTCCGGATTTTTCCTGCTGCTCGAACGGTACTCGCCGATCGCCGCGATCAACCGCAGTTGGGATGCGACCAAAGTGTATCAACATATGTGGACGCTGCTCCTGGGTTTGTTGATCATCACCGCGTGCATTATGGCGCCGTACATCGTGCTGCAAATATTGGTTGACGCTTCAGCCACGGCCTATCGAGTGCTGGATGTTATCATCAGCATTGTCATCGATTTGTTTTCCACCCTGTACATCATTTTTACCTACCGCGTTTTTTGTTTACTAAGGGAGCATGCCGTTTCCTCCCGCCAGGCGGCGACACCATAGGACCGTTATTGGCGCCGCCGCGGCGGGCAACCCCCGGGATGAAGCAAAGGGTCGCGCGGGCCGGAATCCCGAGCCAGTTATGCGTAAATGTGCGAATTGGCGTTGTCGGCGAAATAGCATAACGTCAGTTAAAGGGGAGGGAATCGTTCACCGCAAGCATGGGGCGTTGCCTGCGATCGGAGGTGTATCATGAAAGACATCAAGCTTGTGGACATCACATTGCATATTGATAAGGACCCGAATGATGAAGAACGGGAATTCCTGGAACATGCCCTGCGCAGAATCAGCGGTGTCGTCAGCGTGCATATGCCGGAGGAAAAGTCACATCTGGTGATGGTTGAGTACGATCCGGAACAGACCGAGTCCGAGCATATCCTGACCATGGTGCGTAAGGTTGCCGGCCATACGGAAATGATTGGTTTGTAGCGGATCCGGTTCGACGCTGAGCGAGTGGTGTGGATTTCGGTTATCCCTTGACGCACGGGAGGGGCTCCGTGCCGTTTCTCAATCTTTTACGCCGTGGACACCACAACAAAGTCTTGAAAAATCTGTGGCAGGGAGCGCCAGTCACCGTATGCCTCTTCATGAGTCACTGATTATTTCGTGTAAATAACCAATAGATCCCATTGAACATAACCCATGGCGGCCTACCCCAAGACTATAGTATTGGACAATCAGTTGCATACGCGCTGACACCCAGTTCCGGCGGGCGCTTATGTCGAAATGTGATTTAACAATAGAGAGGCAATGGTTTATAAGTGCTTTAACCCTGAACGGGATAATTTCTTAAGAAATCACTAACTGTTCTGTGGTACCGTCCAGTGCCCGCGCCAGTGGCCACATTTGCGCCACCGAAGGCGGATGGAAATGCATCGATTACAATAAATATAATAATATACCCATGTTTCAGACGAGGACGATTACATACACTTCTCTGGCAGTGGTTAGGTTAGGGTGCGAGCGGGTGTGCGTCATCTGTTTGCGGTAAGCGTGGTGGTCATGGACAACACGCGTAGACGGAATCAAGGAATATAATAATGATAAGCAAGATATCGATGGGGGTCGGTGTATTGGTGGTGAGTCTGCAATGCTGGAACAGTGCTTTCTCCGCAGAACCCCCAAAAATTGCCGGTTTTGTCTCCTACGGCGCGACCAAGGGCGACATGGATGAAGGCATTGAGTACGACAATGGTATGGCCAGTGATGAGCTGAATTTGGATACGCGGGATACCCGGGTGGGCATTCAAATTTCCGCGGAAATCGATGCCAACACCAGCATTACCACGCAATTCCTTGGACGCGGTGGCGCTAACAGCGATTACCACATGAATCTTGACTGGGGTTACATCAATTTAAAGGCCACAAATAATTTACGAGTACGCCTGGGTAAGTACAAGATTGCCCAGTTCCTGGTATCCGATTACGCGGATGTCGGTTATGCCTATCCCTGGGTACGGCCCCCGCAGGATGTTTACGGTACCAATCCGTTGGTTTCACTGGATGGCGTAGACCTGCTTTATACCAAGCCTCTGGGCTCCGTCAAACTGCTCGCGCAGATGTTCTATGGCAGCGGTCTCCACCAGACCACTGTACCCGCGCGTTTCGTGGATGAATGTCCAAATAATTCCCCCGACCCCAGCCAATGTCCCCCGGCCTCGATGAAGGGCAGGGAAGCGGCGTTTTCCACGATCCACAACCGTGGGTACAATATCGGTATAAGTACTGATGTTGCCACCCTGCGTATGGGTTATTTTTCCGCAGAAGTGGATGTGCCTGATTTGGGTATCTCACGCGAGTGGGGCAGTTTTGGAGGCATCGGCTTTACCATGGACTGGCATAATTTCGTGACGTTTGCGGAGTTTATTTCCCGCGACACCTCGGATAATCTGGCATTGGCCTTTCCCGACCAGCGCGCCTGGTACATTACCCAGGGCTACCGGATCGGCAAGGCGTTACCTACGTTCACCTATTCGCACTTGACCAAGGGTATTGATAAATCCGAGTTTGCATTGGAAGAACACACATTGGCGCTCGGCTTGCGATTTGAGATGTCCGCGGTATCGGCGGTAAAATTCGAGGTGTTAAGGGCGGTTCCGGAAAACGGCAATCATGGCCTGTTCTCCGAGCCGGTGCCGGAAGCTAGAATATACAGTTTTGTGTTCGATACGATATTTTAAATACGGAAATTGCGGGAGAGCGAGTGTGCGTTGTGCAATACTAAAACTCTGTTGGGCCTTTGCGGCTACGCTGTTGATGACGTCTAACAGCATGGCCGACGATGCTTCTTCCGATAAAATCTTGACCTTGCTGTACAAGGCGCAAGAGGAACTGGCCAACGACGGCAATGTGTCCTCAATGTTTCTACTCGGTACCATGTACGAAGAGGGTACCGGCGTCGAGCAGGATTATAAACTCGCACTGCTCTGGTACCAACGCGCCGATAAAAACGGGCACCCGGATGCCGCCAACCGTATTTCCAAATTGACCGCAAAAGAAAACTCCTGGCCCGCCACGAAACATAATCTCGCGGATCTACCCGTCAATAGAAAACCTCGAAATATCAAGTTGTCACCGGAAGACCAATTGGAAAATGTGCGTGCCCGCCAGGAAGCAGACCGTTTGAAGCAGGAAGCGGCCAAGGTTCAAGAGCTGAAAGAGCAATTGGCGCACCAGAAAATGGAAACGGAAAATGCCCGGCGTCTGGCGGATAAAACGCGTCAACTGGAAGCCCAGTTGCAACGTGAGCGGGCCGCCGAGACGGAACGCATCCGCTTGCAAGTGGAAAAATCCCGCCAATTGGAAGAGCAGCTTGCTCAGGAGCGCGCGGCTGCCCAGCGTGCTCGCCAGGAAGCCGACCTGGCGCGACTTGCCACGGAAAGCACCCGCGGCCCCGGTGCGGCCGGCGCTTCCCCGAATGGTGCAGCCGGCGATAGCACCGCCAAAGCGGAAGGGCCCAAGGAATTCAAAGCCAACCCCTGCGACACCCCCGCCGCGCGTTTCATGTCGACCTGTCATTAATCCGTTCATTCATCGCCGGGTCAACCGGCCATTCTCTGTGTTAGCGTTGCAAGGGCGCGGTCTCAAGCACCGACGCCCATGAAGTGATAAGAGGCAAACATTGCCTGGCTGCGTCTTATTGAATGACAACGCCGCATCAATGGCAATCCAAGCGTATCGCAGGGTAACGAAACGAATGCCAACCATCCTCGGCTTCGCCCCTTGACCGTTCGCGTCGCTGGCTCAGAACCACGCGGTATCAAGATGTTGACTATGGAGGAAAATATTATGATGAAAAGCATAACTCAATGCTGCGCCGTTTGCCTGTTGGCGTTTTCACAATACGGGTGCTGGTCCAATTCCGACGCGGGTACCTCGGTGCTGGCCACCTTTGACACGGTGGCGTCCGGGCGTCAATCGCTCATCGGCCCTTACGGCAACAAAACCCTGGAAGTTTACCGCGATCAAGCGGCGCTCGATGCCGCGTTGACGAATTACACGCACACCGGCCTGACCGTGGACGTGAACTTCGCCACCGATCAGGTTTTTCTCGTGGACATGGGGCAGCGCAACAGCGGTGGTTACAGCGTTGATACTTTGAAAGTCGAAGAGACGGAGGATGCCGCGGTGGTGACGCTGCAATATTCCACCCCGGGATCGGGTTGCATCGTGGATGCGGCATTGTCGTCGCCATATGTGTTCGTGCGCGTGACCAGCCGCAAGGAAATCCTGTTTTCTGAATCGTTGGTGGTGCAGGCGTGTGGTTAGGGTGGATGAGGTTGAGTTACGGATGGTAGACATTGTGGCTCGACTTCTGCAAACAGTGATGTCAGTAATAATCATTATGTTCATGATTGAACTTATGGATTTGTTGCTTGCGTATTCGAATGCCAGTACTTGGGCAATAGATGTCTTGTCGATGCGTGGCGTTATAAACTACTAGAACTCCGGATTAATGTTGTTCATGCGAATGCAGACAATTATTTTAATTCTTAATTTACCGCGAATAGTAGACGATTAACACCGCAAGGCTTTCTTTCATAATCTTAATAGCCGTTAAGATGCTGTAAATAAATATTATCGGCTAAAAAAAGAGGGTGGACCTGATCGCTGATATCAGTTACATTCGTTTCAAATAGCTTATGCGATGACTGATATTAAGGATGAAATCAGTTGCACAATGAAAAGGAAGTCAACTACTCATATCCCGGGCATTGGATGCCAACAGCGCAAGGATTGGCGATCTCACTATCCCTACCTGATTATAAATATTTTTCCGCGTACTCCTTCGCTCCTTGTGCAATTTAGAGAAAATATTTTCACCCTTAAAGGTCGTAGATTTGCTGTCGTTTATTGTGAAATATCTGACATGTGATGAATTTGACTACTGTTAATGCGTGTGTCTATCGTGCAGTTTTGGTGATTGGAATTTAAAGCCATTTTAGTCTTTACGACATCAATCGTAACCGAAAATGAGATATTCAGTGTCATCGTTGAAAATTATTACCGGATACCTGCCGTTGGCAGTATGTATTTCCTGCGCGGGTACGCCTGTAATTCTCGATGGCATGGTCAGTGATGGCATTATTTTACGCGTGAGTGCCTCATCTCAGCTGAATCGCTACCGAAATGAACCGCATACAGTGCTGCTCGTGTGTTATCAGTTGACGGGTCGGGAGTCGTTTTCACGTGCTTTGTTGGCGCCTGAGGGTGTCGAAAAGCTGCTTTCCGCAAAAGACATCGACCCTTCAGTGGTGACCCATGTGAGCTTGGTGGTTCAACCCGGTGAGGAGGGGGAAATGAAAATGAACTTGTTGGCGGGGACGAAATATTTTGGCGTCGTGGCGGGCTATTTTCAGCGCACAAGGCAGGAGATGTACGCGAGGATATACAAAACAACTTTGTATTCGGATCCGACGCCGCTATGGCAGGCCAGACATGTTCCCCATATCTTGATTGACCTGGTTTTGGAGGAAAATGGTATTGCGGCGCCAAGATTGGCAAAAACAGAATCTCCGTCATTGGATGATAATCACCGGATGGAGATAAATTATTGATGGAAAATTATCAGCTACAACCCGTTTTCTGGTATGAAGGACAATTTGTCAGGCCGCATCACTTTCAGATACAGGACCAGCATCAGAAAGATTATGTGTACGGGCTGTGTAGTATATTGATACCGAACACTTGGGGGATTTCACGCCTTGAATATTCCGTCGCCCTGCTGAAAAGTAACTTTCTTGAATTTAGCGAATGTTGGGTGATGTTTCCAGACGGTACATTCTTGAAGTATCCAGGAAATTCGAGCTTGTACCGCAGATCTCTGAGCGAAATATTGCCGGATGAAGGTGAAAGATTATCCATCTATCTAGCGTTATCAAAATATGGCGTTCAGGAGATTGAAAACGATGTGTCTGAGATGAATTCCATGTTGGCACCGGAAAGTAAAAAAACCGTACGTTATGGCATCGCTCGGAAACCCCAAGAAAATTTATATGATGGTGCGAACTCTGAAGAAGTCGCTACGCTTGAGTTGCAATGCCAAATACTTACTCAGGAGGAGTTGAGTAAAACATCCGATTGTGTGGCGATTAAAATTATGGAGCTTGTACGTCAGGGAAATAAAATGATGCCGGTTCACGATTATATACCGCCATGTATTGCGGTATCCGGTGTTAGTGCTCTGGAAGCATTGGTGTCTGGGATGCGTAATGATCTTGCGGCCAGAGCGCATCATTTCAATCGGCGTAAGGCAAAATTGTTTCAAGAAGGTAGCGAAGCGGAGTTCCAGGCTATCGTCACGTTGGAAGCGCATATGGCTCTCAATCGCGCGGTCAGCGCCATTGATCATCTTTTAGAAATGAAGGTCTCGGGTCCCTGGATGTTCTATGGTGTGTTGAGGATGCTGTATGCAGAATTAAGCGCATGCGATTTCTCGGGAGGACTATCCGGAAAGCCGGTGAATAAAAGTTTTCGCTATTATCATGAAGACATCTTCGGTTGTTTCGAAAACATGTCACAGCAATTAACTGCATTGCTTGACAAATACAACGATTCGGAAGAGGTCGTCCTCGCAATGAAATATGATGGCACATATTATTCCACTCCGGTAGAAAATGAATCTTTACTACCGGACAAAAAGAAAATATTGAGAATTAGGGCTGGTAAAGGGCAGATAGGGGCAATTAAGGTGTTAAGTCGGACGGCAAAGGTCAGTTCCCGGGAATACCTGCCTTTATTAATAGCGCGCTCTTTACCAGGTGTCGATATCAGTTACCTTAATGCGCCTACCGTATACCAATCCCATAGCCATGATTTTCACTATTTTAGCCTGGAACAGCAGGGGGTGGCATGGGAGCACGTGATGCAGGATGGTAATTTGGCATTGTTTACCGATAATTTACAGGAGCCTTTGGAAGTGGCTTTGGTTACCGTAAATGATAATTGAGAGGCATTTAGATGATGCGCTTTCCGGAAATTCAGGCTCATGTCGACGAGTTATGACGCATTAACCCGGATAGGGTTGTGGTCTGATATTTCACGCAAAGACGGCGGTCAATCAACAATACATCTTGTCGAGTGTTTTATCGACGTATTCCAGATAATTGGTGACGCGGTCGGCGTTGTTGATCATGATGTTCAGAATATCGATACCGCTAGCGGTAAGCTGGAGGCGGCATTTATCGGAAGTCTACAGTTGGCAAAGTTCTTAAACAAGGACGTCAGGGAGTATGATAACGCAAGATTCGCTGTTTGCGCATTGGTTGATGAGATAATGTCGACACGTGCCTGGATGGACATGGCAAGCTGGCATCAAAGGCTTCAGCAGCGAAAATACTATGCGACCGTTAACGCAGGTGAGGAGTTTTTTCTACGTTTGAGTAATTTGGGTGACGCGGAAAATGAAGTGCGTGAGGTATATTTCGTATGCCTCGCAATGGGATTTCAAGGCAAGTACGGTGAAATCAACGATCAAATACTGCATAAAAATATTATTGACGACAATCATTTACTGTTGATAAGTGACCCCAACAATTCATTACCTGTGTATTCACGACAGAAAAAAACTTTGATTAATGAAAGGATGCAGCCATCGGCAGTCGTTTTTTGGACGCTGCCGGTAATGGCGTTGCTAGCGACATATTTGATTATTGATTTCATGTTGAAAAGCATGGCTGATTATACGGTCGTGGTGCCTGCGGGTTGGGTATATTGATGAAGCGAGCATTCACCTATTTGTTGCTGATAATTATTGCCACTATCACAACATTCGCACTGCCGAATTCTTGGTTTATTATTAGAACTTTTTGCTTTGTGTTCGTTACGGGCGTGGGCTTGTTATTGGTCGCGAATTGGGACGCTTTGATCTCTCGGTTGTTAAAGTTTCAATATATATTAGGTAGTGGTTTTCGACGGCGCAGGGAAATGCAGGTGCTGGCATCACAAATCAAAGCGGCGCTATTGAAATCGTCTTTGCCTGAAAAGGTTACTGGTGGAGGATTACTGTTAGATTTGCTTGAGGAGAATTGCGTTGATGTAAAAAGTTATTGGCCAACTGCAACGCTGATCGAGAATATTGAGGAATCGTTGACGAAATTGACATTAACATTGTGGCGTGTAGAAACCGTTGTCTTGTTTCATGTCAAGCTAACGGTAAAACAAGATTCTTCGATGATTGACTGGCGTAGCGTATTGGGTCCCTTGTTTCTGGCGTTTCGTGCGGTGGGTGTTGCTAAAGTCATGAAGCAGTTATTAGTCGTTATGCCATTAGGCCGAAAAAGTCCTGGGTTAAGCTTGTCATCTCTCCGTATGCACGAAAGTATAAAATTCCTGTTGGTCGTGATCGAAAATATCACTGGAATAAAGCAGAGAATTACCCTTTTATATCAACTTGATCAATCTCTGCGGGAAATGGCCTGTAATGTCACTGATGGAATCGGTCAGTTAGTTAATCAAGAAAACCGTAAAAGCTCATGTGATTTTTTGCAACCGATTATTGGCCAACTGCGTAATTCATTATTTGATACACTGAAAGTGAAATCAGTTATGTCACAAGGGTTATCGGTAGTTGATAGCTGGAGCAATTCCGTGAATGCCGCCGTCAGCCTGTCCTGTATTAACAGTTCAATCTCTAACTTGTGGACGAAAAGTGATGGACCAGAATTATGTTCTCTTATGATGGCAGTTCCTGATACGTTGACTATGCCTAATGGCGTGATCGCGGTTTCAGAATGCGCGATGTTGGAAAGCCCAACCAGTATTCTTGTAAATATCGATAAAGAAATATGCTTGGTAGGTTCGTCGCAACGACGATTTCGTTCCAGAATGATAAATAATGCCGGATTGGTAGCGGCAATTATTACCGTAGGTATCGCTGGAATTTGGATCTACGATTACTTTCGTGTGCAACAAATTATGCTGTCGCTGCCAAAAATCACCATCCATGACGGCGTCACTGATGAGGTAGTAGGTGCCGAGGTACAGCTCGAAGCGCTGACATCGGAAATTTCCAGTTGGGAATCAAATCGATTGCCATCATGGCTGTTCAGTCCTGCGTCTGAATATCGTATAAGAAATTTGTTGGCATTGAAGCGCGAGTATCGTCAAATATATGAGGTCAGTGAAGGAATGGTGCTGGAGTCGCATCTAGTAAGAACCATTGATTTACTGAAAGATATGGCGGCGCCAAGGCTTCGGTGGACATATGTGAGATTTCTTTTGCAGAGATGTGCCGTATATCGAGAGATTCTAGGGAATGGCAATGTCAAAAACACGCTGACCACAAGTCCAGACTTTTCGTTTCTTGAAGGTCAAGTAAACGATTTGGATAGATATGGAAGTTCTTTGTCAGCTCATTTTCGTCACTATATGCAGTGGCTGGATGATGACAATAAATTGCATGGCATCTACACTCAAGACCATGCGCGCTTATTGACGCTCATGACACAGGGGGTCGCTGATTTGAGCTGGCTGGAAGCGGCAGCTACAAATAATACTCCTTCATTGACAAGTGTTGCTGTTAATAATGGGGTGAGTCATGGAACCGATTGGGATAAATTCGCACCGGACTCGAAATACTTTCCGGATACGAACCGGAACCTGAAGCATATGTTAAAGCTACTGGAGGTTGAACTTGGCAAGGACGTAGAATTTGTTGGATTGAAACTGGCTTTGGAAAACGAATATCATGCCGGCTATTTGCAAGCCTGGCGCGACTCTTTGCGCGCGGTGGCGATGCCTCGTGCTACTGTTGTACCGATGGAGGATTTACACAATTATGCGGGTCATCTCGGCGGAGATAGTTCCCTCTATACTCAAGCACTATATGCCGCAACACAAGCTCTACAGCCGGAGATTATGGCAACCAGTTCAACGTTTGCGGAACGGAAATGGATGAGAGAGGTGCAGCGCCTGAATTCTCTGTTGAGTTACAGCAGAGTATCCGAGGTCAGCGAGGACGCAGGATACTGGCGGCGTATGGTTTTGTTTCTAGAGCAAGCTGGTGCCTGGTATCACCTGGAGAAAAGCCGGACTGCAGATACAATTTTGGCGAATTTTGGTGATAAGCGTTTGATGTCGGCACTACAGGAATATCAACAAGGAGTGCGACGGATGGTAGCCGCCACAGAAAATGTAGAGACGGCTTATCAATTTTCAAAGGAAATATTTTCGTCGGTAAATAACCAAATGTCCGTGCCGGTAACGACCGTCAAGGAACAGATGGCCACACTTTCAAGCATCAGTAGATTGTTGGGAGAGGGGACGGATCAAGAACCTGTGCCAATATCTCTGCTAGCGGCTCAGTCCAGGGAATTGTGGCGAATAATACTTATGCAGACAAGCTTGTATTTACAAGATCGATGGCGGCAAGAGGTGGTGGCTGAGGTGGAAAAGTTGGGCGCATGGGAGCGAGCAAATGTTATAGCCGGGAAGCAAGGAAAGATTTCGGAATATTTTCAGTCGTATTTAGCGCCTTTTGTTGTCAGAAATGAAAGTGGAATTATCGCTTTGCGAAGTGTATGGAATGAAAATGTCAGCTTAGCGAATGCCGTGCTGGATATTGCCAGCGAGGTCATGAACGATTCCGCGAAGCCCAGAGATATCTACATTGTCAATGTTTCGGCGTTACCAACGAATGCGGATAAGAACGCGAGTTTGCAACCCTTCGCAACGCACTTAAGAATGCGCTGTGGTGGCGAATATCAAGAGCTTGCTAATTATAATTATCCGTCTTCAATTTCCATGAGTTGGCGACCGCAGGAGTGCGATCAGGTAATTATTGAGATAGACGTCGGCGACAGACAGTTAAAATGGGACTATGACGGAGCCTTTAGTTTTATGGAATTTTTACAGGACTTCAGCGCACATGAGCGCCGTTTTTCTGCATCCGACTTTCCCGAGCATGCAGACTGGTTACATACCAAGAAAATTCGGAAAATTTCCGTCAGATTTCGTTTATCAGGAATCGAGCCAATATTGAGACTAGTAAGAACTGCAAGCCTGACGCTTCCCGACAATGTTACGGAATTCGGAGGGCTGAAGTAAATGAATAGTTACGCTCCCAGTGAAGAGCTTGAAATGGTACTTGCTCCGTGTCAGTCCACAGGAACAACGAAGAGTATTTCCAGGCGGGATAACGAGGCCTATGCATTACTTCAGGCGGAAATCTCCAACATCAGTTCGATCGGGTGCGTTTCGGTAGACTGGGACCGAATCTACAATATAGCGAAAGACATTCTTTGCCGTGACGTCAAGGATTTGGTAGTGGTGGGATATATGATCCTCGCGATGACCCATCGAGAGGGTGTGAAAGGGTTACAAACGGGGGTAACGCTGCTCTCAGGATTTTTACTCAGGTATTGGCAAGATATGCAACCAGGCGTTAATAAAATATATCTGCGGATCAGGGCGTTAGATTGGCTGGATAAGAAGTTGGTGCGTTATTTACAAAGTGAAAACAAGGTTGGCGACGATTTTCAGCATTGGAGTCAATTAAAGCATGAATTGGATTATTTGGGTATTGCGGTCTTGGAAATATCAGGAGACTTGGCAGGAATATTGACGGAGACTAGGACTATTTTAAATTCGCTATCTGGAGCTCCACGTCGGATCGAACTTGAAGATTCGAT
>JAHECY010000010.1 GCA_024641505.1 Gammaproteobacteria bacterium | reverse complement strand
AGGCGAGATGGCACAAGACATCGAAGCCGCGTGATTTAACGGCCACCGTAAATGATGCAGTTGCGCAGGGACAGTTCATGTTCTTATCTGGGGAGATCTGCTTAACAAGCGATCGGTAATTAACCAGTAAGGCCCCTGGTTGACCAAGCCTTGGCATACAGGAATCATCGCCCTGCATGAGCAAACAGATGAAAACCGATAGCGCTGTACCGGGTAACCGGAAAGTGATTAAGCAGAAGTCAGCAGACGGCATAGTAGCCAAATGCTCATCGTAATGGGTGGGACAGGGTGAAGGCCTGAACCTGAAGATCAGTGAGGAGCCTGTGCAGCTTAACGTCTCCATGCCCGACCGGGTTGAGGAGCGTTAGCGCAAAATCAGAAGCCAGCACTGGAGCAAGTCGGAGTTAATCGGCCAGCTTGCTTTAAAACATCTTTGGGAAACGCCCTGTGCGGAGCCGCATGCAGGTGTTGTGGGGACTGGGGGTTAGAAACCCCTGGTTACCCGATTAGGCATTGCGATGTATGGTTTCATCGAAATTTAAATGCTCCATAAACTATTTACCTTTCTTGAACCCACAGTATAGCGTCTAAGTGAACGCGAGCATATCCTTCTCTGTCTGCCAATATTTGCGCATGATGTTGATATGTTTCATGCATTTTTGGAGTGAGGGTGCCGAGACCAGTCCAGCGATTAAAAGTACCTCTCGGAAATCTTTTTCTTAAACCCTTTGCAACTACAGAATCAATTGGTACTTCGTAATGTCCTTCGGAATAATCAAGGTTGTAATAGTCGCGCAAGTAATAGTTATAGAATGCGTTGTGCAAGAATATATTTAATACCTTTCTCGATAGGGCCCAGTGTTGGCGTCCACGCGGAAAAGATATCGTTAAATTCTCTGTCTCATAATCAAGATTTCGGCAAAATATGTGCTTACCCTTCACCCCGAATTGGCGGAGTGATAACTGTGATAAAAACTCTCTGGAGGCTTCAACTGTTCCTGTGGGAGAACCGCGAACAGTAGATGCGCCGACAGAGGTGGTAGCGATGTAGCATTGAAGATCATCTATTAAGCGTTTAGTCACTACTAGTTTTCTCCTAGCCTAACGAAAAATGTTAACCCGCTCTTTTGTCAACGGCCAAACGGATGTATGCTTTTTCGATACAACCGTTTGGCCGTTGACAAAAGAGTCGGTTTGAACGAATGGTTAGAATTACTCTAATTCATCCCATCCAGCAAGTAGCATAACCTTCGTTTCGTTATACCAGATAGTAGAAATTCTATCTTTTGTAAAGGAAATCACGCAAATCCAGTCATGATGAGAATGATTGTTGAACAAATAAGCGTATTCGGTAACATTTTCACCTCGGAAAGTAGTCTCTCTCCTGTAGTCAGGTTTTCCAAAATGCTTTATAAATTCACCAACTTTAACATTAAGATTTCTATCGCCATTTCTATTTTCTAATTCGAAAAGTTGTATGGCTGCTAAGAATAATTTTCCCCGGTTAGAAGAACCTTCTTGTTCAAAGAACAGGTTTAGCGTCTTTTCAAAACTAACGCAGTCCCTTTCCTTTGAATTTCCAGGAAGTAAAGGTGAACAACCGTTGAGTTTTGGAGGTTCGCTATAGGTATAGTTTGAGTTATGGTCGTCGCCAGATGCAATAGCAGATGCAGCAATACCAAGTAAGAGTGCTAGCGTAGTAATAATATATTGCGACATAGCTAAGCCCCTGTCTTTTTCTAACATCTTAGCATTTATACGCCATGCTGCGCACAGCGTATAAATGCTAAGATGTTAAAGTGTAATTATTAATGGGCATTTCGCATATGCTCTTCATAAAAAGATTTTCCGCAGCGACTACACGCAAATATGTGGATCATCGTAGTATTCAAGACGCTGTAGAGGCGAGCTTGGCTAATCACTGGTTATCTCCTGAATAATATAATGGAGCTCATGGAAATCGCCGCCTGATCCGTGCTTTCTGATAAATCTATAGTATTTCCGTCGTTAAGGATTTTTGCATGAAAATAGTTCCAACCTTCACTGGAAGTGTATCGAGTGTCAGGGACGACCCATTGTCCAGTAATCAAAATGCCTGTGATCTTACCTCTTGCTTCAATATCCGGCAGTGGCAAGCCATCAAAAAATATCGTTATCATGTCGCCGGCTTGCACTAGCTTTGCGGTGCCGTTACCTCTAAAAGAATACTGGCCTTCAACGTTAATTGTTTCAAGGTTGTCGATAGAGCAAATATACAATGTGCAACCTTATGCATGTCGCTGCTTCAAAATTGCAATGAATTAAAAATATAAGCCTTGTATGTTGCCGATTTAAAATATAGAAAATTAGTTGAATCGTTGTTGTTCATTTCATTACGACCATGGTAACACGTGCCCGGCCTGGCACGAAGCGCGTCAGGTCGGGCGTCGGTATTGACCTGCTGGTAGTTGCCGAATAGATCTTGTGGACTGACTGATTGGGTATGAATGGTTCCCGATAAAACAGGGTCAGGTGCTATCCGATCAGAAGCAGATAGGCGGCGCATAGGAGAATCGCACCCCCGACAATGAAGATAATCTTCTCAATCGTCGTGTCGTGCTGCAATTTCCTGAAATTCAGCGCAAGGCCGATGAGACCAAACGTAGTCACCACCAAGGTGACGAGGGACCCGCTAGGCCAGCCACGGAAGACGGCAATCGCCAACGCCGAATATATGAACCCGAACGCCACGGGAGGAACGTTTCCCTTGATTCCGAAGCGCCCGACAATGACGCCGTGCAGCACGGCATTGACAAGAAGCAAGAGACTCAAAAGCGTCATGTATAGATCTCCCTGATAGTATGGGTCATGCACCGCGCTGGGATTCGTTGGATCGACGTTCGGGTTGAACGCCTGGTTAGAAGCTTGGTTTTCACATTTTCCAATTATCCAGTCTGCGCTCTCCAGGTACGCCACCCAGGCTCAAATGGATGAAAGGAGTTATTACCATGCGGTATATAAAACCGGTGACAGGGCTGGGTAGTGGTATATGGTGCGGCAGGTGTAGTCGCATGGAGCGTACTGGACTCCGGTGATAACCCGACAGTGTATACATTATGGTTAGAAATACAATGGGTTAAACGATCTATTCCGGGGTTTCATTCATGCGTCGAATGCGTATAATTGGGCGCGTTCGTCGGGTATTACCCGTGGCGTAATGGGGGGGCTAATGTTGTATGTGTACAGTGGGGAAGTCCCTGCGCTGGATGAATTATTGCGTAGGCATTTAGGGCGACATGGTGTATTTACCGCAATTCCGTTCGCTGCCGGAGAAGCGCAAGCCGCTGATGAGGCCGCGCAGTATTTTCGGGATGTCGATATTCCGACCACGGCATTGGCACCGCAAGATTATGCAGATGCGGAGCGTGTGCGTCAGGAAATTCTGGCGTCGGCGGCGGTTTATCTGATCGGTGGCAACACCTACGAATTTCTGGATTATGCGCGCGCTATTGATTTATTTGCCGTGTTGGCTGAATTCGAATCCCGGGGTGGTTTGATCGTCGCCGAGTCGGCGGGCAGCATTATATTGTCGCCCGACATTGCCACTGCCGGTATTCCCAGCAGTTTTCCCGACGAAAATACCCTGAATCTACATCGGCTGGAAGGCATGGGGCGTCTGCCGTTTCACATCAGTCCGCATTTCGAACATGACGCCCATTGGGCACAGCGTGATCTTCAAGAATTGCAGGTGCTGGCCGATGAGTCCAAGCTTCCGGTGGTGGTGCTGGAAGACGGTGAGGGTTTTGTGGTCGATGGGCAACAGATCAGCAAGTTCTTCGGGGTTGAAAAAATTCTCGTTCCTGGCGGTGTGCCGCCGGTAGTGGCGCAATTATCCCGCGCTATGCCGCGTCTCACGGGGATAAGGCAAACCGCGTAAAAGGTACTATCTTGCAGCGGATACCGGAGCTAGAATAGACGGCTCCGATTTCCGCATTCACAGGATAGATATCATGTCATCACTAGCAGCACTAAACGAGCGCTTTGGTATTCCGGGACATGTCGCATTCAGCGCGGGTCCCAGTGCGCTTGTCATCATAGAAGTAGACAATGCTCTTGGCAACGCGCGCATCCTGCTGCAAGGGGCTCAGGTGGTGCATTGGGCGCCGACCGCTGCCAAACCGGTAATCTGGACATCTGAGGCGGCGAAGTACACGCCAGGAAAATCTTTGCGTGGTGGGGTGCCTGTGTGTTGGCCTTGGTTTGGCCCGCATGCAACTAATGCCGAATTTCCCGCCCATGGATTCGCTCGCACCCGTGATTGGGACGTGGTGTCCACGCGGCAACTCGCCAGTGGCGCCACGGAGTTGGTTTTGCGCTTGCCGATGGTCGACAGTGATCGCGTTATGTGGCCTGAAGTTACGTCATTGGAGTTTCGCGTTACCGTTGGTGATACGCTGGAAATGTTGATGGCAAACCGCAATCACGGCACAAATCCCGTGACCATCGGCCAGGCATTGCATACCTATTTCGCGGTGAGTGACGTACGCCAATGCCGAATTTCAGGGCTGGAGAACGTTGACTATGTAGATAAGGTCGATGCGCGCAAAACCAAGCGTCAGCAGGGTGCGGTGGCGATCAGCTCGGAGGTGGATCGCGTATACGTCAACACTGCTGGCGACTGCGTTATTGATGATCCGGGTTGGCAGCGCCGCATTCGCATCAGCAAGCGCGGCAGCGCCGCCACGGTGGTATGGAATCCCTGGGAAGAAAAGGCCGCGCGTTTTGGTGATATGAGTGATAACGGCTATTTGTCGATGGTGTGCGTGGAAAGCGCGAACGCGGAGCAGGACGTTGTGACCTTGGCACCCAATGAAGAACATCAGATGTGGGTGCGCTACCAGTTGGAATCCGTCTAACCGGTTGCGGTTTGTTGCGCAAGCGTGCCATGCCATTGCCAGGCACGCTTGATTCTCGCGGTGGCTTTACATAAAGCTCCGCACTCAGGCCTATCTTAATCAATTTAATGGTTTTTCGATCCTATATCCTTTAACGTTACCTGGCAGAGGGAAGAATACGCTACCCCTGGACACAGATGGGAATTTGGATGAAGAACGTCTTGCTCGCGCTTGTAATGCTGTTGCAGGTGGTTGCCTGTGATGGCGGCCACGATCGCGGTGCTGGCAATGTGCCACCGAAGGACCCGGCACCGAAAACGGAATCCGATCCCCCTCCGGGGATTCTCTGGACCGAGGCCGCGGTACGCAAAGTACTGCATCTTTTCGCCTATGGTGGTCAGGCTTCAGACGCGCAGATCAAGTCATGGGCGGCTCTGGCGCCGGAGGTGGCTATCGCGCAGATGTTGACCTTCGATGAGGTAAATCCATTGCTGTCCCCGGTCGTTGACGCTACCGGAGCCCAGGGGGGAACTCTGGAACAGCTGCAAACGCACTGGTCATCCAGCGATGCGGAAAATGCGACACGGGAGGATTTACGCTCAAGGTTCGCCGTGCTTGCCACCAATCCCAATACCAATCTGAAATCGCTTAGTGCCAGCGCGTTGATTAATACCTGGGTGGCCAGCACCAATAAAAGCGGATTGAATCCCTTTCGGCAGAAAGTCGGATTGTTTCTCACCAATTACCTGATGGCGGTCAGTCTCTATAAAGTACGGCCCACTCTGATCCGGGGAATGTATGACGATGTCATGTCGGATCTGGCTGCCGGTGAACCGATGTGGAATATTCTGGCGCGCGGCGCAACGTCTGCGGCAGTGGCCATGCATTATGGGCATTATACCAATACTTTCGATAACAACACCTTGCAGTTTCGTGGCAACGACGACTTCGCGCGTGAATTCCACCAGTTGTTTTTTCGTGATAACGGCCGTGATTTTCCCCAGGAGTATCACGAAGAAGTCACCATTGAGAATACCGCCCGCGCGCTGACGGGCATGCGCATTGATCGCGATGCTTCAGCCTGGGGCGGTAGTGACATCGCAAATGATTACTGGTTGAATCTGATTGAATTCAGCGATCATACCGATGCCATGGGTACGGTGCTGAATAATGGCACGCTGCACCATGCCGGTGACCTGGAGATTCTGGGTGCGACCATTTCCGGCGCTACGGCCCGTGACAAGATCTATGCTCTGTCGGGGGTGGCGATCAATGTTCAGGAAAGTCTGGATAATTTACCGGTGTACATGATTGGACATTTTGCCGATGATAATTTGAATGCGGAAAAAATTCAGGCAATCCGTACCCTGTGGCGCGAGTTACCGCAGAAGGATCTGTTGATGTTTCTACGTGCCTATGCGATTTCGCCGATGCTGCATCGCTCCGACACATTCAAATACTACACCGCCGTCGACCGCAACCTGCTGCTGTTCAATCTCAATACTGTGGACAACGAGGAAGCCTATGAGAACTCCTGGATCCCATCGTCCATGCTGAGCCTTCAGGGATTGACGCCATTTATTCCGGCGCATGATGTGTTCGGCGGACAAACTTCGCTGGATGCGGTGAATAATCCCGACATCTTCAAGCTTGCCTATAACGCCGCGGTCGATAATTATTGGTTTGTCGTAAAGTATCAGGAAAAGTATACCGACTCCGCCGGTGACCATCTTTGGGAGAAACAATGGTCCCGGGTGATGCCGCCTAACGCCGTAGGTGTCTACCGGGTAAGGGAAATCGCTGAGTGGTTATGGCAACGGTTTGTGGCGGATGACCTGGCGCATTACGGCTTGCTGGAGCGCGCCTACGTTACCGCTTTCCTGGCCACCGGTCTTGATTTCGGCTTCGTTGTGAACGAAGTCGACCCGGAGCATGTGTTTAGCGAAACCGAATTGTCGTCCGAACCTTATGCGTCCTATATCAACGCCCATGAGGCGGCGATACTGAATCTCGACAGTAACGATACCAATACGCGTTATGTAACGCAGCGCAATATCGGACTCGCTGTCGATTTTATTTCCATGACGCCCTTTATGTTCGCCACGGGAGGCGGGTAATATGCGGCGCCGGGAATTTTTAAAATTATTGCTTGGAGCGCCGCTGATGGCGGGTGGTTTACCGGTTACCGCCTGGGCCGTCCCGGGAGTCCCCGAACGGTTGCTGGTGCATCTTATGTGTGTCGGCGGCGCGGATTTTCGTTTCTTGTTTGCGCCGCACCCGTCGGATACAGCCTATGCAGCGCGTTTCTGGGAAGCGCGCAGCGCTCTGTACAATTATAACCGGGTCAACTATGCCGACTACGCACAGGCTTTCGCGGACAACTATCTTGCCGTGACCGATGGTTCTCCTTTCGGCTTTGGTATCCACAAAGCCGCGCCGTGGTTGAAAGCACAGTTTGACGCCGGCAATGTGGCTATCGTCAGCAATGTCTTGGCCTCGGAGCTGCGGCGTCACGATCAGGCGCAACTGGTAATGGCGTCCGGGGATCTCGCCGCCAGTCAGTATGATTATGACCGGGACGGTTGGGGTGGCCGTCTGATGGAAACCATGCCGGAGGCCAATGTTGTCGCTGTTACGGACACTGTCTCCATTTTTTGCAACGGCACGAATCCGGCCCATCGTCACGCTCGTCTGGTCCATATGCGCGACAGCAGGAATTTCGCGTTGTCCACGGGCAGCGCCGGTATCTGGCAGGAGCGCATGGCTCGATCCCTGAAAAGTTATTACGCCGCCAAACAAATACAGTCCGCGACCATGCCAACGGCCTGGCCCTATCATAAGATTTTGCAGAATGAAATGGTGTTGCGCCGTTTTGGCGATGGCGTGAGAGCCGTCACTGATGCGTATCCATTACCGGACGCTGTCACGGCGCTGACGGCCAATGCCAAACCCTTGGCTAAGCAGTGGGCCAACATCTATGACGGCTATTCCGCGGCCGACCTGTTAAAACCGCGTGCGGTATCGATGGAGTACGGGGGTTGGGATACCCACCGGGCGCAACGAATTTTTCTGGAAACGAGTTTCGATGCATTGTTCGGCAGTGATGGCGGTTTCGCAGCCTTCAGTTCCGCCGTGGCGCCGGATGCGCTTGCCAACACCACTTTTGTCGTCACCACGGAATTCGGCCGCCAACTGCACGCCAATGGTGATGCCGGTACCGATCATGGCACCGGTAATTATCAAATTTTGATCGGACCCGCGGTTGCCGGTGGCATCTACGGGGAGATGTTCCCGCGGCGCGAAATCAACAACAGCACCGGGCCCGCGCCCTATGATACTCATGGCAGCGACATCAAGGGGCTTACCTCTTTTGAACGAGTGTGTGCTGCCGCTTGTGATTGGGTGCGTCCCGGCAGTGGTGTCGCGGTATTTCCCCGCACCGCTTACAATGACCTCGGTCAATTTCCCGAGGGGCCCCCGCTCGAGCCCGGTGTTGACTTGTCCAGACTGTTCACCTGATTCCCCTTTCCGGACTGAGGGTGCGTATTACCCGCCGGAATAATTTTCAAAATGCGGGAATAAACCCCATTAATTTCTGTTTGCTCCGAGAGTAGTTGTCGATTGCTATGTCTGAGTTGATTAATTATTGGAGCATCCCATGAAATACCGTACATTGTCGCTGGGTTATGGGTTCCATATCTACGCAAGTGATTTCGCCTGGAGTAAACTCTTTGTCTATGGATGCCAATGATATTGCCGTGCATATTCCGCGATTGCGGCGCTATGCTCGCGCCCTGGTGGGTGATGTCACCGCCGCCGACGATCTGGTGCAAGACACCATGGAACGCGCGCTGCACAAGTTTTCCCTGTGGCAACGCGGCAGCAATCTGCGCGCCTGGTTGTTTACCATCATGCACAATACCTTCGTCAATCAAGTTCGGGCCGGGCGTCTGACCACGATTTCGATGAGCGAAGAGTCAGGGCATATGGATATCGAGGTCACGCCCGGCCAGGAGCAGCAAATACAGATCCGGGATCTGGTGTCGGCGCTCAAGCGCTTGCCCGACGAGTTTCGGGAGGTGGTATTGCTGGTGGGATTGGAACAATTGAGTTATGAGGAAACGGCACGCGTCCTGGGTATACCCATGGGTACGGTTATGTCGCGCCTCGCTCGCGGTCGGGAGAAGTTGCGGGTATTGATGGCGGGCGAACCCGTACCGGTATTGCGGAGAGTAAAATGAGTTACGGTAGTAAACCCATACGCGAAGATGAATTGCATGCCTACGTGGATGGCAGGCTGGATGATAATCGGCGTCAGGCCGTGGCGGAGTGGTTGGCGGCACACCCGGAAGACGTCGTGCGCCTGGAGAGTTACCGCAAGCAAAATGCGCTGATGCATTCCATGTTCGATGCCGTGCTCGATGAACCGGTGCCGAGCCAATTACAAGTGACGGCGCGGCGTCATCGGCGTCCCGCTTTACCGTGGGCCGCGGCGGCGGCAGTGACCTGGCTGGTGGTCGGTGGTGCAGGTGGTTGGTTGCTACATGGTTACCGGATGGCACAGTCGGAATTACCGGCGCTGGCGACCTTGCCGCAGCGCGCCGCCATAGCGCATGTGGTGTATACGCCGGAAGTGTTGCATCCGGTGGAAGTGGGGGTGGAACAGGAAGCGCATCTGGTCAACTGGCTGTCGAAACGATTGGGCACCGAGGTGCGCGTGCCGCATCTCCAGGCAATAGGGTATGATTTGGTTGGCGGTCGCCTGTTGCCGGATCAGGACCGACCCGCGGCCCAGTTTATGTATCAGGATGCCGGTGGCCGGCGCTTGACCTTATATGTACGCACTCAGGAGGCACACGGTGCGGAAGCCACTGCTTTTCGATACAGTTCGCAGGAAAAAGTCGCTGTGTTCTACTGGATCGACGGATCCGTGGGTTATGCATTGTCAGGGGAAGTGGATAAAGCCGCATTGCTGCGCGCGGCGGAACTGGTGTACCGTGATCTGAATCCCTAGATGGCGTCAAATTGCGCCAGTACCTGAAACTGGTCCGAGTTGCCGCCGAAACTGCCGACCAGTTTTACCACGCCGCTGGTCACGGGAATCACGCCGGTAAACAAGTCATCCTGCTTGGTTAGATAGTGCCATTCATTGTTGATGACCACGGCGATACGGCTGGCGCCCGGTGCCATAATCTTGAATTCCTCTTCCTGATAGCTTTTAAGCGTGCCGTGCATGGGTTGCAACAATTCCGCGCTCTGTTGCATGTAGGCGCTGAAGAACAGTGGAAAGCTTGCCGCTTTGCCGGCGCCGGTGCTGCTGTGAATCGTGTATTCAGCCGCCAGTTGCGCCGGCTGGTCCGCCAGGGCTGAGGCAAACAATTGTAGCTGGTATTTGCCTTTGAAGGGCAGCAATACCCTGGCGATGACCGTGTCCGCCTTGCGCTGTATGGCGATGAGATTTAACGGTAGTGTTTCTCCCCGTTCCAGCAGGCGCGCAGTGATGAAGGCGTTGCCGGTGTTGGCCAGGATGATATCGACCTGAGATTGAGTTTCGATGGTTCCTTCCCGGTGGGAAACGAGTTCCAGGCCGTAGTCGAAAAATGCCGGGTGCAGCAGGGGGAAGGTGCGTTGCGAAGCGCCACTGGCGTCGATTTGGTAAATCAGCGCAACCGGATACTTGCCGGGATCGGTCTTGGCCTTGGCGAATATCTGCAGTTCATAATGGCCTGCGCCTGGCAGCGCCAGCCTGCCCAGGTAAGTATCGCCGGTGCGTTGCCAAAACTGATGATTACTGGGCAGAGCCGTATTGTCTTTGACGAGCACGGCCGTGACCAGTGTTTCCGGCGGCGCTTTCAAGCGGATATCCAGGTCGCCTTTGGTGCGCAAGGTATTGTTCGTTGCATCCACCAGCCCCATGCGATTCTGAAAGAAAGCTGGCCGGATGTCCACGTAAGATGCGAACTCCTTGAACGACACCGGTTTTTCCACAAGTTGCCAGATCTGCTGATCCGGGTAATGGCTGTACTTGAACTGATCCGGTGTGGTCAAAAAGAAAAACTCATTGAATGCGGGCACAAACTCGTGGCTCATGGGATCAACATAGCCGGCGCCCCAGGTGGCGTCGACCAGATACCATGCGCCTTCAAGTTCCACGCCGTTCCATGCATGGTTGGCCCGTTTTAAATCGGCGCCGGGATCAAAAGAATAACCCTTGGCAGTGCCCGTAATCCGTTCCACGCCCAGACCGGCGCGTTTACCCATGGCTTCAAACAGGCGCGCATAGCCGTCACACACTGTTACGCGGTTTTTAAGCACGGATTCCGGTTTGATATTGACGTCCCGAATGTGGCCGCTGACATAGGCATTAGCGTCATACGCGATGTTGTGGGTGATCCAACGGTAGATAGCCCGGGCTTTCTGCAGGTCGGTTTTGGCTTCGGAGATCAGGTAATCGGTCAGGGTTGCGACCGAACCAGTGACCTCCGGGGGGGCGCTCAAGGCGATTTCATCCATGCGCGCATACACATCCGCACGGTCGGCGACGGCGGTGGACAGGCCCAGCAATAACACCAGGGCAGGCAATGTAATAATCCAGAGTTTCATTATGGCAATATTCTCGGTACCCGTACCTTACTATCGGCGGGTGTCACGGAAATTTAAACGCCGATGAACCGAGCAGCCAGGGGTAACTCGGGAGCGTAGGGTGCGCGTTACGCACCGTTTTCCATTGCAAACGAAGCCATGGAAGTCAGGGCAAAAGAGGTGCGTTGTACGCATCCTACGCACTGGCCCAATTGCAGCCTGCGCACAACGTACCGGATTTTGTTAATGAGGTGCCTGCTCTTGTTGATGGGTCCCGATCGCTGGCGAGTGCTGTTGCCTTCAATCCGGCTGCGGTTTTGTCGGAGGATTCACCGGTGTCGTCGGCATCGCCTTGATATACACATCGTGCTTGCTGTACGGGATTTCGATGCCGGCGGTCGTGAATTGCTTATACACCGCGCTGTTCAGCGCATCCAGTGCGCGCCCGCGCAGTTCCGGGTTTTCCACCCACACCAGCAGCTCAAAATCCAGCCCGGAAGCGCCAAACGTGCGGAAGCGCACCCGCGGTTCCGGGTCACGGCATACTCCGGTGTCGCGCTCTGCGATGGTCTCCAGAATTTTCCGAACCTGATCGATGTCGGAGCCGTAGGCGACACTGACTTTCACCGCAATGCGAAATTTCTCATGAGGGCCGCCGGACTCGTTGATGACGCTGGTATTGCCGATAATGGAATTGGGTATGGTGACTTCTACATCATCCCGAGTCAGCAAACGCGTGCTGCGAATGCCGATCTGCGTGACCTTGCCGCGCATACCATTTTCCAGTACCACGTAGTCGCCGATTTTGTAGGGCCCGTCCGCCAGAATAAACACGCCGGAAAACAAATTGGCCAGGGTATCCTTGGCGGCGAAGCCGACCGCGATACCGACGATGCCGGCGGAGGCCAGCCACGCGGTCATGTCGATATTCCAGGACTGGAAAATAAAGTAGATCGCCAGCGAGATCACCAGGATCAGAGCGATATTATCAAACAGCGGCAGCGTTTGCGGGCGAATCAGGGCATGGGAGTTGGCGCGTCTGCTCATGGCGCGCAGTAGTACGCGCAGTAACCGCCCGGTGAACAGCGACCAGATGATGATCATGGTGGTGGCGGTCAACGATTGGATGAAACCCAATACCGATGCCGGCAGTTTCAGTACTGCCGCCGCGGCCAATACGCCCACCAGGATTACCGTCCAGAACAGAGGCAGGCGCAACAGCGAAATGATAGCGTCGTCCAGGTGATTGCCGCTGCGCGCCACTAAATTGCCGATAACTCTGGCCATGAAAAATGCCAGTGACTTGGCGATGCCGAAAGCGATGCCGATGATCAACACCGCCTTGACGAACGGATGCTCGCCGAACAGGCCGACGATCGGTTGCAGGTAGTCTAATAGTGTATTGATATCCATGGCTTACACGTTACCGGAAAGCTGGCCTTGAACACAACAGGGACTTACAGCTTCAGATAATCCAGTATTCCTTCCGCTGCTTGTCGGCCTTCATAGATGGCGGTAACCACCAGATCGGAACCACGCACCATGTCGCCACCCGCGAATACCTTGGGATTGCTGGTCTGGTGTTTGTACTGCTGGACAAAAGGCGCTACCACCCGGCCTCTTTCGTCGGTGTTGATGGCGCAGTCCGTGAACCAAGGTGCCGGGCTGGGCTGGAAGCCGAAGGCGATGATTACCCGGTCGGCGGGGATGATTTCTTCCGAACCCGGTACCGGTTGCGGTTGGCGTCGGCCCCGGGCGTCGGCGGCACCCAGTGCCGTGGTGACGACCTTGACGCCCTCCACGGCATTCTTGCCGACAATTTCCACGGGTTGACGGTTCCACAGAAAGCGCACGCCTTCCTCCTTGGCATTGACCACTTCCCGTTTGGAGCCGGGCATATTGGCCTCGTCGCGGCGGTAGGCGCAGGTTACGGACAAGGCCCCCTGGCGAATGGAGGTACGGTTGCAGTCCATGGCGGTGTCACCACCTCCCAGGACTACGACTTTTTTTCCGTGCATGTCAACGAACGGGCTGGCGGGATCTTCCAGATCCAGACAGCGCCGTACATTGGAAATCAAAAACGGCAGCGCTTCATGCACACCGGGCAGGTGTTCACCGGGAAAGCCGCCTTTCATGTACTGGTAGGTGCCCATGCCCAGAAACACGGCATCGTAATCATTGACCAGTGTTTGCAGGGTGACATCCTTGCCCACCTCGGTATTGAGTCGGAATTCCACACCCATGCCTTCGAGAATTTCCCGGCGCGTGCGCACCACGGATTTTTCCAGCTTGAATTCCGGAATGCCGAAGGTGAGCAGGCCACCGATTTCCGGATAGCGATCGAATACCACGGCCTTGACGCCGTTGCGGGTCAGCACATCAGCGCAGCCCAGACCCGCGGGTCCGGCGCCGATAACCGCTACCTTCTTGCCGCTCGCCGCCACCGCGCTCATGTCCGGGCGCCAGCCCTGGGCCAGGGCGGTGTCGGTGATGTATTTTTCGATGGCACCGATAGTGACAGCGCCGAAGCCGTCGTTCAGGGTGCAGGCGCCTTCGCATAAACGGTCCTGGGGGCATACCCGGCCGCAGATTTCCGGCAGGGAATTGGTGCGGTGCGATTGTTCCGCCGCTTCCAGGATATTGCCTTCGGCCACCAGCTTGAGCCAATTGGGAATGTAATTGTGTACCGGACAGCGCCATTCGCAATACGGATTGCCGCAGGCCAGGCAGCGGTCCGCTTGGGAAACCACGCTGTCTTTGCTGTACAGCCGATAGATTTCCCGGAATTCCTTGATGCGCTCCTGGGCCGGCTTTTTATCCGGATCCAGGCGTGGCACTTGCAGAAACTGAAACGTGTTACCCATGAATGTCTCTTGTTTTCCTGATATAGCTGATGCTCAGGCGGCCCGCTTGTGCAGGTCGTCCAGCAATGACTTCAATTCCAGCGCCTTGGGTTTGACCAGCCAGAACTTGCCGATCATGTCCACGAAGTTGTCGAGAATGTGCTGGCCCTTTTCGCTGCCGGTCTCGCGTACGAACTCGCCGATCAGCTCACGCAGATGGTTGCGATAGGCTTCCGTGGCTTCGGTGTTGATGCGGTGAATGTCGATGGATTCCGAATTGAAACAATCGGTGAAGCGATTGGTTTCGTCCAGGACGTAGGCGAAGCCGCCGGTCATGCCCGCGCCGAAATTGCTGCCGGTGGCGCCCAGCACCACGGTGACGCCGCCGGTCATGTATTCGCAACCGTGATCGCCCAGCCCTTCCACCACCGCGGTGGCCCCGGAGTTGCGCACGCAGAAGCGCTCGCCCGCCAGACCCGCGGCATACAAGCGGCCACCGGTGGCGCCGTACAGGCAGGTGTTGCCCATGATCGGCGTGTCGTGGCTTTTGAACGAGCGTTCCGTGGGCGGATACAGCACCAGTTTGCCGCCGGCCATGCCTTTGCCCACGTAGTCATTGGCGTCGCCTTCCAGATAGATATGCAAGCCGCCGGCGTTCCATACACCCAGGCTTTGCCCGGCGATGCCTTTGAGGCGCAGGGTGATCGGGGTGTCTTCCATACCCAGGTTGCCGTGACGGCTGGCGATTTCTCCGGACAGACGTGCGCCGATGGAGCGGTGCGTGTTACTGATCGCGTAGTCGAAGTTGCCGCCGGTTTTGTCGATGATGGCGGGCAGAGCATCGCGCACCATTTGTTCCGCCAGTTCCCCCTTATCGAAAGGTTCATTGCGCGGTGTCTGGCAAAATCGAGGTTTGTCCTTGGGCACGCCACCGTCCGCCAGTAACGGCGACAGATCCAGGCGCGCTTGCTTGCCGGTGGTTCCCGGCAATTGCTGTAACAAGTCGGTGCGCCCGATCAAATCCTCGAACCGGGCAATACCCAGTTGCGCCATCCATTCGCGCACTTCCTGGGCAATAAAACGGAAGTAATTTACCACCATGTCCACCTTGCCGACGAAATGCTCCAGACGCAATACCTTGTCCTGAGTGGCGATGCCGGTGGCGCAATTGTTCAGGTGACAGATGCGCAAGTATTTGCAGCCCAGGGCCACCATCGGGCCGGTGCCGAAACCGAAGCTTTCCGCGCCCAGAATCGCGGCTTTGATCACATCCAGGCCGGTCTTCAGGCCACCGTCGGTCTGCAGTCGCACCTTGTCCCGCAGGTCGTTGGCGCGCAGCGCCAGTTGCGTTTCGGTCAAGCCCAGTTCCCAGGGGCTGCCGGCATATTTCACCGAGGTCAGCGGACTGGCGCCGGTGCCGCCGTCATGGCCGGCAATGGTGATCAGGTCCGCGTAGGCCTTGGCGACGCCCGCGGCGATGGTGCCGACACCGGCTTCGGCCACCAGTTTCACGGACACCAGAGCCTTGGGATTGACCTGCTTCAAGTCGAAAATCAGTTGCGCCAGGTCTTCGATGGAATAGATATCGTGGTGTGGCGGTGGCGAAATCAGGGATACGCCGGGTTTGCAGTAGCGCAGGGTGGCGATCAGGTCGTTGACCTTGTGCCCCGGCAACTGACCGCCTTCCCCGGGCTTGGCGCCCTGGGCGACCTTGATTTGCAGCACGTCAGCGCTGGCCAGGTACGCGGGTGTCACGCCGAAGCGGCCGGAAGCCACTTGCTTGATCTTGGAGCGTTTGTCGGTGCCGTAGCGTGCCGGGTCTTCGCCGCCTTCCCCGGAATTGGAACGGCCACCCAGTTTGTTCATGGCCTGCGCCAGGGTTTCATGGGCCTCCGGCGACAGGGCGCCCAGAGACATGGCGGCGCTGTCGAAGCGTGGTGTAATCGCTTCGATGGCTTCTACCTGTTCCAACGGTATGGCCCGGGTATCGTCCCGCAGTTTGAGCAGATCGCGCAGGGCGAGCGCGGGTCGCGTATTGACCAGATTCGCATACACTTTATAGTCCGCGTAGTCGCCGGAGCGCACCGCTTGCTGCAGAGTCTGCACTACGTCGGGATTGTAAGCATGGTCTTCACCGCCATGGATGTATTTCAACAGTCCCCCTTGCGAGGGTTGCTTGCGGCTGCTCCAGGCGTCGCGCGCCAATTGCAGCAGATCCCCATGCAAGTCATCGAAGTGGGCGCCCTGCAGGCGGCTGGTGGTGCCCATGAAACACAGGTCGACCACGTTCTGGTTAAGGCCCACGGCCTCGAACAATTGCGCACCCCGGTAGCTGCTGATGGTGGAGATCCCCATTTTTGAGGTGATCTTATACAAGCCCTTATTGATGCTCTTGCGATAGTTTTGCAACAACACTCCGACATCATGTCCCTGGATTTCACCGCTATGGGTCATGTCATTGATGCATTCATAGGCCAGGTAGGGGTGAATGGCCGTGGCGCCATAACCGATCAGTACCGCGAAATGGTGCGGATCACGAGCGGTGGCGGTTTCCACAATGATGTTGGCGTCACAGCGCAGACATTCGGCAATCAAGCGGTGGTGCACGGCGCCGGTGGCCAGCAGGGCGTGCATGGGTACCCGGTCCTGCGCGATGTGACGGTCCGTCAGCACCAGCATCACCTTGCCCTTGCGCACGGCCGCGACCGCCTGGTCCGTCACGTTGCGGATCGCCGCTTCCAGGCTTTCGCCTAGCGCATAATTCAAATCGATCTGGGCCGTGGCATATTCCGGATTGTTCAGCTGCAGCAGTTGATCGAAACGGCTGGTGGACAGTACTGGGGAGTCGATCAACAGTCGGGCCGCATGTTCTGGGGTTTCCTCGAACATGTTTTTTTCCCGGCCCAGGCAGGTTTCCAGCGACATTACGATCTGTTCCCGGATCGGATCAATGGGCGGATTGGTTACCTGGGCAAACTGCTGGCGGAAGTAGTCATACAGGGAGCGAATCTGGCGCGACAGCACCGGTGTCGGCGTGTCATCTCCCATGGAGCCTACCGCTTCCTGACCGCCTTCGGCGGCCACCCGCAATACCTGGTCTCGTTCCTCGAAACTTACTTGGAACAGCTTCTGGTACACCTGGATCTGGGTCTTGTCCAGTTTATGGGCATTGTTATCCGCTTCCAGTTTGGACTCGATGGTGCGTGTATGTAGCGCCATCCATTTCTTATAAGGCTGACGCCCGGCCAGTTGTTGGTCGATATTTTCCGGCAGCAATAATTCGCCGGTCTGGGTGTCGGCGGCGATCATCTGACCCGGTTTCAAGCGGCCCTTCATCACCACATCCTGCGGCGCATAGTCATAAACGCCGATTTCCGAGGCCAGGGTAATGTGCCGGTCCTTGGTGACTACCCAGCGGGCGGGACGCAGGCCATTGCGGTCCATGCTGCAGGCGGCGTAACGGCCGTCGGTGAGCACGATGCCCGCGGGGCCGTCCCAGGGCTCCATATGCATGGAATTGTATTCGTAAAAAGCGCGCAGATTGGGGTCCATGTTGGAGACATTCTGCCAGGCTGGCGGGATCAACAGTCGCATCGCGCGAAACAGATTCATGCCGCCGGCCAGCAGCACCTCGAGCATATTGTCCAGGGTGTTGGAGTCGGAACCCGTCATGGACACCAACGGCAGGATGTCATCCATGTTCGGGATCAGCGGCGTATTGAACTTGCGCCCCCGGGCGATGGACCAGTAACGATTGCCCTGGATGGTATTGATCTCGCCGTTATGGGCCAGGTGACGAAATGGTTGCGCCAGGCGCCACTGAGGCCAGGTGTTGGTGGAAAAACGTTGATGGAACACGCATAAACTGGCGGCCAGGGCTTCATTGTTCAGGTCCTGATAAAACACGGGCAGGTAGGCCGGCATCACCAGGCCCTTATAAGACAGTACCCGGGACGATAAACTGGGAACGTAGAATACCTGATCTTCCTTGGGAATCTGTTTTTCGGTTTTGCGTCGGGCGATGAACAGACGTCGTTCGAAATCTTCCGCGCTCAGCGCGTCCGGGCTATTGATAAATATCTGTTCGATGCGCGGCAGGGTGCGCAAGGCTTCTTCGCCACAAGCGCTGGGATCGACAGGGACGCGGCGCCAACCGGCCACGGTGAGGCCCTGGCCCGCCACTTCCGTGGCCAGTCGGTCACGGGCATGGTCCGCCAGTTTGGAGTCTTGGTTCAGGAACACCATGCCGGTGGCATAATTTGCCGCCAGGGAGATGCCCAGGTCTTTGGCGATGACGCGCAGGAAACCGTCGGGTTTTTTTAGCAACAGACCACAGCCGTCCCCGGATTTACCGTCGGCGGCAATGGCCCCCCGGTGGGTCAAGCGGGTTAAGGCGCCGATGGCGGTTTTTACCAGCCAATGGCTGGGTTTGTCGTCCATCTGGGCGATCAGCCCGAAGCCACAACTGTCCTTTTCGAATTCCGGGCGGTATACACCCCCCTGAGGTTGTCTGCTGTTGCTGCTTGTCACGGTAATACTACCTTCCCGACTACAATGAATATATCGTTATTTTTCAGTATGGTTGCATTTTACGCCACGCAAAACCAGGGCAAAATGGCCCAAAAGTATACAGCCCTGCCTGGTAAGGTTCAATTGCTGTCGACAGATCGTTGACTCAGGCAATATACCTTTTATTTATTAACAGTATTGGTGACTTTGGCGGGGGTGGGTTCGGGGGTCTGACCCTCCAGTAACAGTGCCTGCATGTCTTTGAAGTTGCGGATCTTGGCGAAACTGCGCAAGGTTTCCGGTACTTCCTGGACATGGGCTTTAGCCGAGGCCTCATCCGCATAACTGCCATAAATAACGCTGAACCAGAGGTATCCTTGCAGGCGTGAGGCAAAGTAATAGGCTTTGCCCTGCAATTTATATTGGCTAATCAGTTGGCGAGCACTGGTTTCGTCCGTGGTGCCGTAGATCTGCAAGGTGAGGTGCGCTGGATTTTGCAGCGTTAACCATAAATGCTGACGGTTCAGTGGTGCCACATCGGTGATGGCGGTCGCGGCCACCGGGGGCGTGTCGGCGTCGGCATTTGCAGTGGCCTCTGTGGCCGTCTCGCTGGGCGCGCTCGGGTCGTCGGTTTTCGTAGGTTGTACAAACAGGGTTTCGTCATCGAACGGTGATGTTTCTTCGGTTTTGACCGGGGACGGGGCATCCTCAGTGGCGTCAGCTTTCACTGCGGTATCGTTTTTCGGCGCCGCGGTTTCCGTCTCGGACCCCAGGCCCAAGCTTCGTTCCAGCGCAGGGAGCGCCAGATAGACGAGGGTGCCAATGCGTTCCGCATGGGTCGTGTAAAAGTTCTGGATTTCGTGTTGGTAGACCATGCCTGCGCCGGCCACGGGTAACAGCAGCAGGATCTTGATGGCCCGACTCATCCATGCCTTTGTGGTGCGGGCGCGGGATATCTTGAATTCCGGTCGGCCGCGCAGCTTGTAATGGATCAAGTCCGCCAGGTGCCCAATGCGGCACTGGGTCTGGCGCAGCAGCTTGCCGGTCTGCCGCTGCGTGAACACCATTTCCGGATTCTTGAAGCCTGCGGCGGTCAGGCGCGCCAGGATGAAGCGTCGTGCGCTCAACTCCGTCAGGCGGGGCAGATCCAGAACTTTAACGCGGTGTTGGATAAAAATTCCGTTCACCTGGGGCAACATCGCTTCACTGCCCACAAAGATCAGGTTGGCGCCCAGGGCATCCAACGGCTGTGTCAGGTAGGTCATGGCGTGCAGGGCATGCAACAGTTCCGGATTCAAGTGATGCGCATCGTCCAGGATCAACAGCGGCGGCAAGCTGCGGCGGTATCGCTGTTGCAGCTGGTCGCGGATACGCATGACCATTTTGTTACGGTCGAGGTCCGCGGCAGCGCCGGGCGCGGGCATGATGGCCCGGTATGCCTGGGCGATGAAGGCGTCCACGTTCATGCGCGACGTCACCGTGATAATACTTACGGATTGGGTGTCCGCAACATGCTTCTTCAGATAATGAATGAATGTTGTTTTGCCGTTATTGACCGGTGACGTCAGTGCCAGGACTTCATGCCATTGCATGCAGAAATGCATGAGCAAATCCAGGCGTTGCCGGCGCACGCCGTCTTCAAAAAAGAAAGTTTTGTCGACATCGGTGGTGGTTGCGCCCGTGTCGGCGATTTCGTAGGTGTCTGGTGTCTGGTCGGCAGCCTGGTCCGCGGTGACCGCGGCCTCGGGGCGTGGTGTTAAACGATCCGTGACGACCAGCGCCGGCGGTGGTTGTACGGTGGCGGGTGCTCTGTTAGCAACGTCATCGCCCACCGGCGGCGCTACTGCGGGTGCCTTGGGCAAAGTTTCCCGTGGGGCGTCGAAATTTTCGGGAGGCGGCGGCGGGTCGTTCCTGTATCGCGGCGCGCTGCCGGGGAATGTGATGGTCGTGTGTGGGGGCAGCAGATCGTCATCGAAAATACTGGCGTCAATGGTCGGTTCCGCTGGCTGCGGAGGGGAGGTGGCCCATGGCGCTGTCTGGCGTGGCACGGGTACCGTTCCAGTATTTTTTGCGGTTGGATGGTCATCGAACACGCTGGCGTCGATCGTCAGCTCACTCGGGGGGGGTGCGGGATCGTGTACCGGTCTCTGTGATGCTTCTGGGGTCGTCGACGTGGCCGTAATCTCGACTGCATTGTTGCCGGTATCCACCGCTGCCATTTCCGGTTTTTCGGCGGCTGCGTCGGGAACAGCCGTGGGTGTCACCGGTGTCTGCATAATAGCCGAGCTCTCCTGCGTTGGCATAACGTCCATGTTGTCCGGCATCACGGTGTCGGTGGCATTGGCTGGCGCTGCTTGCGCCTCAGCCGCAGGTGCCGTCTCGTGTCGGGGAGCCACCTCGGGTGGGGGGGGTGCCTCGGGTTGCGGTGCCGCATCGGACCGGGGCGCCACCTCGGGTTGGGGATCTGCCAGGGGTTGGGGTGTCGCCTCGGCCCGGAGCGCCACCTCGGGTTGGGGATCTGCCACGGGTTGGGGTGTCGCCTCGGCCCGGAGCGCCACCTCGGGTTGGGGATCTGCCAGGGGTTGGGGTGTCGCCTCGGCTCGGGGCGCCACCTCGGGTTGAGGCGCTGCCGTGGGTTGAGATGCCTCTGGGATTTCAGAGGCTGTCGCATCCGCGGCCAGGGTCGCACTGCTGGTGGCCGTCATTTCCGGGGTCATGGCAGTGGATTCCGCGTCAATGGTTTCGGCGGAGGGCTGTTCCACGGGCGCGCCATCGGCGGGTGTGGCGGCGTAGGCGCCGTCGTTGGCCGCCAGTGGCGTGTCGTCGCTGTCAATTTCTTCGGCGTCCTCGGCAGGCTCGGGAAAAGTTTCCAGATCATCGAGGAGGCTGGGCGGATTCACGAACAAATCGGGCTCGTCCACCCGGTGCGGCGGAGCACTCGTACTTTTGTCCTTGTCATGTCCCATGGTCGATGATTCGTTAGTCATGTATTACCGCATGTCGATGGATTATTGGTATGCACCTTCGGTGAAGACCACTCGATAACCCTGTTTCACCTGTTGGTCACGCATGCGCGTAACCGCTTCCTGCGCCAGCTCCAGGGACGCAAAATATTGGCGCGCCACGCGTCCTGCCGTGCCCTGGATACCCGACTCACGGGTGACCGTCCAACCGCTGATGAGATCCTCTTGCAATACTATATGGCAAAATCGCGGTGTCTCATTAGTTTCGGCGGACTTTTGCAGGTAAATTCGCATTATAAGGTTAATCCAGGGTTAAGATATATTGCCATGAGTGCGCCATTGCTCCACAGGGTAGTGAGAACTGCGTTGATTTCCAAGCGATTTAAACCCAATCCCTGATGGTGCAAGGTTGTGGAGGAGACGCTGTTGACCGTTTTATGTCACATACCCTGGATTGTAGATCCGGTCATATTCGGTGATGGCATATCGGTCGGTCATGCCTGCAATATAATCAGCAACGGCGCGTGCGCGGCCGCTGTCCCCCTGATCTTGTGCCAAAAGCGCGGCGCTGTGTTGGGCTTCCGGCGGCAGCAGATGGCTGTCATTCATGAAAACGTCAAATAGCGATTTGACGATGTGTCGGGCTTTAAACGTCATGCGTTGCACGTGGTAATGGCGGTACAGATTTTCCCGTAAAAACTGTTTAAGTTTTAGATGATGTGCCGCCATTTCCGTGCTGAAGCCGATCATGTCGCGCTCTTGCGTCTGCACTTGCGCCGAGGTTTGGATCGCGTGCTGCGCTAACGTCGCCTGCGTGGTCTGCACCAGATCCGTGACCTGCTGGTTGATCATGCGCCTGATGATCTCATGAATGGTGCGTCTTTGGGACAGTTTAGGGTAGCGTTCCTGGACGAGTTCATACTGCGTGTTGAACAACGGTACATCGCGCAATTGTTCCAGTGTCAATAAAGCCGCGCGCAGGCCGTCATCCACGTCATGATTGTTGTAGGCGATTTCATCCGCGATATTGGTGAGTTGCGCCTCCAGGCTGGGGGCGTGTTTGTCGATAAATCGCTGGCCCAGTGCGCCGAGGCTGCGGGCGGTTTTCAATGAGCAGTGCTTGAGAATGCCGGCGCGGGTTTCAAAGGTGAGATTGAGTCCGTCGAATTCGGCATAGCGGTGCTCCAGTTCGTCCACCACCCGCAGGGACTGCAGGTTGTGTTCGAAGCCGCCATAGTGCTTCATGCAGTCGTTTAGAATATCCTGGCCTGCATGCCCGAAGGGAGTATGGCCCAGGTCGTGGGCCAGCGCGATTGCTTCCACCAGATCTTCGTTGAGGCCCAGCGTGCGTGCCATGGTGCGCCCAATCTGGGCGACTTCGATGGAGTGAGTAAGGCGCGTGCGGAACATATCGCCTTCATGGTTCACGAACACCTGAGTTTTGTACTCCAGACGCCGAAAGGCGGCGCAATGCACGATACGGTCGCGATCCCGCTGATATTCGCTGCGGCCCACGGGGGCCGGTTCCGGGTAGCGGCGTCCCCGCGAGGTGGGTGCGTGGCTGGCGTAGGGTGCAAGTTCCGACATCAACGCAAACTCAGGCCCCGTTTGGCGGTAATGGCATGGTGGTCATCGATGGTGGTGCGCAGCAACGCCGGCGGAAATTCGCCGCTGACAACGGCTGAGCCGATGGCATGGAGCAACACCAGGTTGAGGCGCCCGTCCTGAACTTTCTTGTCAACCCCCATCAGTTCGATAAAGCGGTCTGTGGCCAGTTCGCCAGGTGCCCGGGTGGGTAGGCGCGCCTGGTCGATCAGATTCTCCACCCGTTGCACGGTATCGTGGTCGAGCCAGCCCATGCGCATGGACATATCCGCGGCCATGATCATGCCGACGGCCACAGCCTCCCCGTGCAACCAACTGCCGTAACCCATGCCGGTCTCGATGGCGTGACCAAAGGTGTGGCCGAGATTCAGTAAGGCCCGTTCGCCCTGTTCGGTTTCATCCCTGGCCACTACCTCTGCCTTGTTGCGGCACGAGCGTTCGATGGCGTATGCCAGGGCGCCGCGGTCCCGCTCGAGTAAGGCGTCCATGTTTTGTTGCAGCCAGGAAAAAAATTCCGGATCGCGAATCAGTCCATATTTGATGACCTCCGCCAACCCGGCGCTGAGTTCCCGGTCCTCCAGGGTGTCGAGGCTGGTGGTATCTGCAACCACACATACCGGCTGGTGAAAGGCGCCGATCATGTTCTTGCCCAGGGCATGGTTGACGCCGGTCTTGCCGCCCACGGAGGAATCTACCTGGGACAACAGTGTCGTCGGGATTTGAATGAAATCTACCCCCCGTTGATAACTGGCCGCGGCGAATCCGGTGATGTCGCCAATCACGCCGCCCCCCAGGGCCACCAGCGTTGCCTGTCGGTGGAAGCGATGCCCCAGCAGGCAATCATAGATCCGGTTCAGAATCTCCAGGTTCTTGTATTGTTCTCCGTCCGGGAGCACCAGGGTTTCCACCCGTTTATCCGGGAAAGCCGTCAGTGCTCGTTCCAGATACAAAGGGCCGACCGTGGTGTTGGTAACGATCAGGACTTGTTTGCCTCGGACGTGGGGGATGACCAGGTCGGGATTTCCGATCAGGCCGGCGCCGATATGGATGGGGTAACTGCGTTTTCCCAGGTCAACATGCAAGGTATTCATGGCGTGGTCAAGGTTGGTGTTTGAGATGATCCAGAATCTTTTTTACCACCTGACGCACGGTCAGTCCATTGGTGTCGACGGTGAAGGCGGCGGTTTGTCGGTACAAGGGGTCGCGGATGGCCAGGATTTCCTTGATTTTTCCTTTTGGGTCCTCGGTTTGCAATAAGGGCCGGTTGCGGTCTCTGGCGGTGCGCTTATACAACATTTCCACCGGTGCTTGCAGGTAGACCACCACGCCATGGTCTTTCAGGGCGCTGCGGTTTTCCGGCCGCAGCACCGCGCCCCCCCCGGTCGCCAGCACGATATTCGGAAGGCTCACAAGTTCCAGCAGAACATTGTGTTCGCGTTCCCGGAATCCCGGCTCCCCCTCAAATTCAAAAATAGTGGGAATATTGACCCCGGTACGTTTTTCGATCTCGTGGTCACTGTCGTAAAAAGTCATGTTCAGACTGCGCGCCAGTTGTTTGCCCACGCTGGTTTTGCCCGCGCCCATAGGTCCAATGAGTATAATGTTCTGGGTCATTGCCGGTTCTGCGTATGATCTTGGATCGCCCGGGGACACTGTGTCATGGGTACGATTCGGGGATTATATACTGAATGTGGATGGGGTAAAAAAAAACGGCCCCGTAAGGGGCCGTGGTGCAGTGCCTGTTACTTTATGTTAATGAAGTTTCAAGCTGTCCTTCAAGATCTTGGGTGTCACGAAGATCAGCAGTTCGGAATTATTGTCCAGTTCGCGCTTGGTGCGGAACAAGGCGCCGATAAATGGCAGGTCGCCGAAAAACGGGACTTTCGCCTGGTCCTTGCGCCGCAACTGTTCGTGAATGCCGCCCAGAACAATGGTTTCCCCGGAAGCGACCAGCACCTGGGTCTGGATTTCCCGGGTATCGATACTGGGAGCGGAGCCACCTTCCGCCGTCGGGACGATCTGGCCCACGGAATCCTTGGTAACCTGCAGGTCCATGCGGATGCGGTCATCGGGCGTAATGCTGGGGGTTACCTTCAGGCTCAACACCGCCTCTTTAAAGGCGACCGATGATGCGCCGCTGGAGGTCGCCTCCTGAAACGGGATTTCCGTCCCTTGCTTGATGATGGCTTCGGTTTGATTGGAGGTGATCACGCGTGGGCTGGAAATTACCTCGCCCCGACCTTCATTCTGCAGCGCGGACAGCTCCAGATCCAGCAGTGTGCCCGGGCCCAGGACCGAGAACGCGACACTGCCGCCGCCGTTTACCGGCATGTTGACGTTGAGTCGGTCACCGATGCCGCCTTCCCCGGCGGGGACCGAGACGGTGCCCGTGTCTACCAGCGAGGACCACATGGTGTCGGTGCCGTTGGTGCTGCCGCTGGCGAAAATCAGATCCGCGCCGGCGGTGCGCATGCCGGTGACGCCGAAGCGTACACCCAGGTTTTTCGCGAAATCGTTATTGGCCACCACGATCCGGGATTCGATCAGTACCTGGCGTACCGGCACGTCGAGCTTGCTGATAAGTTGATTGATCTGTTCCAGACGGTCGCTGGTTTCCAGCACCAGAATCGTGTTGGTGCGGTCATCCGTGGTGACTTTGCCGCGTTCCGATAGCATGGAATTGTCCTGGGATTGAATCAGGCCCGCCAGGTCGGAGGCTTTGGCGTAGTTCACCTGAATCAGTTCCGATTGCAGCGGTGCCAGTTCTTCCACCTGTTTCTTGGATTCGAGTTCTAATTGTTCGCGCGATGCGATTTCCTCCTGAGGAGCGACCATCAGTACGTTGCCGTTCTTGCGCATGCCCAGGCCTTTGCTCTTCAGGATAATGTCCAATGCCTGATCCCAGGGGACGTTCTGCAGACGCAATGTGAGGTTACCGGACACGGAATCGCTGGTGACGATATTCAGGCCGGTGAAATCTGCCAGCAGCTGCAATACCGCGCGCACTTCAATATCCTGGAAGTTAAGCGACAGGGTGTCTCCCTTGTAGAGGTTTTCCTTTTCCTTTTTGCCTTCCACCTGTTCTTTGGACAGCGGTTTGAATTCGACAGTGAAGGTTTTTTCCGATTGAAATGCCAGGAATTCAAAGTAGCCGTTGGGGGTGATTACCATGCGTACCTGATCATCGGCGGCGCTGGTATCGATGAATTGCACCGGTGTGGCGAAATCCAGCACATCCAGGCGTTGAATCAATTCGTTGGCGATGTGCGTGTTGGCAAACTCCACAATGACGCGATTTCCCTGTTCTCGGGTATCGATCGAGATCGTCGGATCAGACAGGGAAATCAATACGCGTCCTTCTCCCTTTTCGCCCCGGCGGAAATCGATATCCTCGATGCTGTAGGTTGGGCCGGTATTCATGGATGACAGAGCGCCGCCACGTTGTTTCTGAACCAGGTCGCCTTTCAAGGTGATGGCGATGGTGTTGTTTTCGATGCGTGTTTCATAGGGCAGCAATTTCACCAGATTCAGTACCACACGGGTGCGGCCGCCGCTTTCCACTGCGGTGATGCTCCGGGTCAGACCAATACCGACATTGCGGGTGCGCCACGGCAGTTTGGATGTGGTATTGGGGAAGTCCAGGGCGATGCGTGCTGGGTTGTCGATGGTGAAGCTGGATGGCTTTTCAGGCGCCTGCGCGAATTCCAGCGTGATTTGCGCCCGGTCTCCCGGTAGTGTGTTGGTGCTGATGTTGAGCAGGCTGTTGCCTTTGAGCCGCGCTACGGGTTCCATGTCCATGGCGGTGTCTTCTTGTACCATGGGTTCGGCTGCCGCGGGTTCCGGCTTGGCCGCGGCGGTTTTAAGCGCGGCTTTCTTCGGAGCCTGATTCGTCGCCGGTGGTGCTTCCAATGTGGGAGATGCCATCATGGCCGGAGCGCTGGGCGCAGTCATGACTTCCGCGTCGTTTGGCGCGGCTTCAGCGGGCGGAGTTTCGGTGGTCGTGGACATTTCCGGAGCAGCACCCTCAGGCACCTGCTCACCACTGGCGGCATTGGCCAGCGTCACATAAATGCTGTTACCGCTGGCGCGCGTTTCATAGGCGACGACACGCGACAGGTTGATGACTACCCGGGTGTTGCCGCTGGCCTCCGCGGCGCTGACTGTTTGCGCGGCGCCCACTTCTATCGGCAAGGGCAGGCTCCACGGTAGATTGTTCACGACCTTGGGCAGGTCAAGCGTGATCGTCGCTGGATTGGCGGCCGTCGAGGTGCTGGGTTGGGGTGGTGTGTCGGAGAACGTCAAGTGCAGCTCCACGCCTTCATCCGGCAAGGAAGTGAAACTGATGAAGTTCAGTGATATGTCGGCCGCCCAAGCCGATTGAGCCGTCACCAGCAATAGGGCGCTGACCAATCCAAGACGCGCACGGCGCCCGGTGTTTTTATCTTGTGTTTTCATTATCCATCCAACCATTGATACCCTGCAAAGGTTTACTCGCTAATAACCAGTTGTGCGTCACGCTCGATCCATCCGCCGAAACCGTCGGATATGATTTCGGTGATTAACACCTTGTCGTCTGATATGCTTTTGACTTCCCCGAAATTCTTGCCTACATGATTGCCTACTTTGATGCGATAAATCAGTCCGTCACTGGTCTTGACGATGGCCCATTTCTCGTTCCCTTTGTCCAGGCTGCCCACCATGCGCAAGGTGTCGAGCGGGAAATCTTCCAGAGCTTCCTTGTCCCGATTGGTGTTGGGCATGAGTTGATTCGTTATGGTGCCCGCGACCGTTGCCTTGATTACCGGCTTGAACGGATCGCGCAAGTCCGCGTCACGGTATAAAAACCGTTCATAGGGCTTAATTTCAGGCAAGGGTTCAATCCTGCCCCCCGGTCTGGCTTTTACCTCTTTGATGTACTTGTCAAGGTCGCTGAATTCGCCCGTATCGCAGCCGCTGAGTGCTAGCGCCAGGGTCGCCAGTGCAATGACATGAAAATATTTCTTTCCCATATGTCTACCGATTCATTTTAGGGCCAGATATCCCGATCACTTTTTCTTGGGTGCTTTGCTCGCTTTCTTCTTCGCCGTTTCCTGCTGTATTTCTTCGTCATCGAGGTAACGGTAGGTCTTCGCCGTTGCTTCCATGATCAAGTTGCCTTCGCCATGCTGTTTTTGGGTGGTTATGACGAAGTCATGCAAGGTGACGATGCGCGGTAACGCCGCGACACCGCTGACGAAATTGCCGAACTCATGATAATTTCCAACCACTTTTATCTTGATCGGCAATTCTGCGTAGAATTCAATAGGCGTTTCCGGTTCCGGCTTAAATAGTTCGAATTCCAGACCGCTGGCCAGGCCAACCTGGGAAATGTCGATCAGCAACGCGGCGACTTCCGTTTTGCCGGGAAGCTGCCGCAGCATTTCACCGAATATGCGTTGCATGTCATCCATTTGCTTCTTGTAAGCGTCGAGGCGCGCGGCCTTGGCTTGTTTTTCCTCGAATTCCTTCTTAAGTTTGGTTTCCTTATTCTGGGCGGATTCCAGGGTATCTATCTGGGTGGTGGTATCAAGAAACCAGCCGCCTATCAGAACCGCGATGGCAATGGCCAGGACCACGATTCCCTTAAGGAGCATCGGCCAACTGGCGACATTGTTTATGTCCAGTTTTTCAAGTTTCTTGATTTCTTCCGCGATATTCATTTCTTTACCGTCTTTCGATTGGAGGTGGCACTATCAGTGCTGTCTTGCTCGGATTTCGGGCGTGTTTGTTGCGCTTTGAGATTGAACCAGGAGAGTCCAATATACTCTTTCTTGCTGGAATCAATGACGTCCAGCGAGGGTTTGGTCAACCATTCGGATTCGTCAAGGCTGCGCATATAGGCGGACACGTTAGCGTTGGATTCGGCAACGCCTTCGATCTGCAGGCCGGCCCCGGAGCGCGCTACCTTCTTCAGATAAACGCCTTCCGGAAGGGTGGCGGCTGCTTCATAAAACAAATGCACGATTTCCGGACGGGCGCTCTGGAGCTGCTGGATGATGCGCATGCGGGCCAGCAGATTGGTCTTGTCATTCTCCAGATTTTTGATTTCTTCGATATCCTTCTCCACAACTTTGATTTCATTGTCCAGATAGGAGTTACGATTGTCCTGCACCGTGATCAAGCCGGAAATATGGATATGCACATAGAGCACGACAAATGCGGAAAATATCGCACTGCCCGCCGCCATCACGGCAAACTGTCGTTGCAGTTCTTTGCGCCGTTTCTCGCGCCAGGGTAAGAGGTTGATATTGGCCATTAGGTGAAACTCCTCATTGCCAGGCCACACGCGATGAGCAGTGCGGGAGCGTCATTGGTGAGCGCTTGCGCCTTCACCCGGCTGGCCAGCGACATATGGGCAAACGGGTTGGCGATATTGCACGCGGTACCGATTTTTTCCGTGATCAGATCTTCGATTCCCGGAATCGATGCGCTGCCGCCCGCGAGCAGAATGTGGTCCACTTCGGCGTATTCGCTGCCGGCATAGAACAATTGCAGTGAGCGTGACACCTGTTGCGCCATGGCTTCCCGGAACGGATCCAGTACTTCGGGAATGTAGTTGTCGGGCAGGCCACCCTGACGTTTGGCCATGCCGGCTTCCTCGTAAGACAAACCGTAACGACGCTGAATTTCTTCCGTTAATTGTTTGCCGCCGAAAACCTGTTCGTGGGTGAAAATAGTTTTACTGTTGTACAACACATTGATGCAGGTGATCGTGGCGCCGATATCAACGATGGCGACCACACGGTCCTCGCCGTCATCGATGACCTGATGGGAAATCAGTTCAAAGGCGTTTTCCAGGGTATAGGGTTCGATGTCGATAATTTCCGCGGTCAATCCACCCAGTTCGATGGCGGCGATGCGTGCATCCACATTTTCGCTGCGGGAGGCGGCCAGCAGAACATCCACGGCATCGGGATTGTCCTCGGTGGGTCCCATGACCTCAAAGTCCATGTTGACTTCTTCCAGGGGGAACGGAATATATTGATCCGCCTCCAGTTGAATCTGGCTTTCCATTTCATCATCGCTAAGATTTGCCGGCATGGTGATGATCTTGGTGATGACGGCGGAGCCGGGTACCGCAGCGGCGGCCAGTTTGGATTTTGCGCCGGAACGTTTTACGACCCGTTTGATAACTTCCCCGACGGCATCGACATCCGCGATGTTTTTTTCCACCACCGCATTGGGAGGCAGGGGTTCCACCGCGTAACTTTCCACCTTATATGTTTTGCCGGAACGGCTTAATTCCAGCAGCTTGATGGCTGTGGAACTGATATCAAGGCCGATTATCGACGGCTTCTTGGGTTTAAATAATGTTGTGAGTGACGCCATAGTGACCTTCAATCCCAGCGAAATTAACCGATACTGTTACTGCAATCTGACTCTAATTCGGCATTATTCGTGTAAACTTGAGCGGTGTTTGGCAGTCTTAAGGCTTGACGCGCTATACTTTCGAGGCAGATATCATGGGGTTATGTCACCAGACATAGCGTGGTTAACCCCGAACCCCTTCTCATTTAGCATAGTTTGGTTATGGAAAAAGCAACGAAAAGATTTCTTATTAAGTGGTCGCTGATCGGTTCCGTGGTTCTGATGCTGGCCGGCGCGGGCGCCGGCTATGGTGTATTCCTCTACGTGTCTCCGCGTTTACCTTCAATCGAAAGTTTGAAAGATGTGCATTTTCAAGTGCCCCTGCGGGTCTACACCAGTGACGGTAAGTTGATTGCCGAATTCGGTGAGAAGCGGCGTTCGCCGGTGGCATTCAATGATGTGCCGCCATTGTTGGTGAAGGCGTTTTTGGCGGCGGAAGACGATCGCTTCTATGAACATCCCGGGGTGGATTACCAGGGAATTTTGCGTGCCGGCTACTTGTTGATGAAAACCGGCGAGAAAGCCCAGGGTGGAAGTACCATCACCATGCAGGTTGCACGTAACTTTTTTCTATCCCGTGAAAAAACTTACTTTCGAAAAATCAGTGAAATTCTGCTGTCCTTCAAAATCGAACATGAATTGTCCAAGGATGAAATTCTTGAATTGTATTTGAATAAGATTTATATGGGGCAGCGGGCTTACGGCGTGGATTCCGCAGCCCAGGTATATTATGGATCTAAACTCAAGGATCTCACCTTGGCGCAAATCGCCATGATTGCCGGCTTGCCAAAGGCGCCTTCCGCTTATAACCCCGTGGTGAATCCCGTGCGCGCCACTGAACGCCGCAATTATGTGCTGCGTCGTATGCGTGAGCTTGGGCATATCGACGATGCCTCATACCAGACGGCGGTGGCAGAGAATCCTACTGCCAGCCGTCATGGATACAGTATCGAAGTGGAAGCGCCTTACGTGGCGGAAATGGTGCGTCAGGAAATTCTGGATATGTATGGCGAAGAAGCCTATACCGCCGGATTCAATGTGTACACAACGGTGGGATCTCGTCTGCAGGAAGCCGCCAACAACGCACTCGAAGAAGGTCTGTTGGACTATACCGAGCGCCATGGCTATCTGGGACCGGAAGGGCATGTGGATTTGCCGGAACGGCCGGATGTCAGTGTCTGGCGTTCAGCCATTGAATCCATTCCGAGGGAATTGGTGAAGGACCTGCGTGTGGGGCTTGTCGTGGGTACAGAAGATCAACAGGCCGCGGTATATCTGTCGGATGGCCGTATCGTTCCGATTAATTGGGATGGCTTGAAGTGGGCCCGTAAGTTTATTGACGTCGATCATGTTGGCGATGAACTGAAAACTGCGGCAGACGCGGTGTCGACTGGTGACTTGGTGCGTGTGCATGTCATGCCCGATGGGCAGTGGCATTTAGCCAGCGTGCCGGGAGTGCAAGGCGCCTTGGTTTCCCTGGATCCCCACGATGGCGCGGTGAAGGCCCTGGTTGGCGGTTTCGATTTTGAAGCCAGTCATTTCAATCGAATCACCCAGGCGGAACGGCAACCGGGGTCGAATTTCAAACCTTTTATTTATTCCGCGGCATTGGAATACGGATTCACTCCCGCCAGCTTGATCAATGATGCGCCGGTTGTGTTCGAGGATCCCGGTTTGGAGGCGGTCTGGCGTCCGGAGAACTACACAGGCAAGTTTTATGGTCCCACACGTCTGCGTGTGGGTCTGATCAACTCACGAAACCTGATTTCGATCCGCATTCTGCGTGATATCGGTATTACCCGCGCTTTAAAGCATGTGGCTCTGTTTGGCGTGGATGCCGCGAAACTGCCCCGGGATCTTTCTTTGGCTCTGGGGAGTGGTGCCATCAAGCCCATCGAGTTGGCCAAAGGTTATGCCGTATTCGCCAATGGTGGTTTCCGGGTAAAACCCTACATCATACACAAGGTCACCGCCCAGAATGGCGAGGTTCTCAGCTACAGTGAGCCGGAAACGGTATGTGAGCACTGCGAGGAATATCTGACTCAGATGCAGGACGAATATCCTGATGTTGATACGCAACAGGAGTTGCGTGGTGACTGGGGTCCCCCGCCGTTTATGGTACCGGATAAAATTGCGCCGCGCGGCGTCAACCGCCAGAACGTGTATCTGATGACATCCATTATGCGGGATGTCATCAAGTTCGGTACCGGTCGCCGCGCCTTGCAGTTGGGGCGTAACGATCTTGCCGGCAAGACCGGCACCACCAATGATCAGCATGACGCCTGGTTTTCAGGATTCAACGCCGACACGGTAACCACGGCATGGGTCGGTTATGATGAACCGCAACCCCTGGGTGATCGGGAGTCCGGCGCCGGTGCCGCATTGCCCATGTGGATAGCGTATATGCGTGAGGCATTGCGCGGCGTGTCGGAACAGGAGCTGGTGCAGCCGCCGGGTCTCATTACGGTGCGCATCGATCCGCAGTCCGGCTACTTGGCGGATGCCGCCAATCCGGATGCGATTTTCGAGACCTTTCGGGTCGGCGAGGTGCCGCAGCAATCTTCCGCGCCGGTGTTGTCTTTGGATGCGGATCCCTCGGTGCCGGCCGCCACCAGTGGGGGCAATATTTCCGAGCAGTTGTTCTAGGTCGCGAGGATAGCTTTTGCCATGCCGGTGCGTCTCACTCATGAAGCTTTCGATCCCGCCGCCGTGGCTGCGGAATTTCAGGCACGACAAACCCCGGGCGCCTACGGCGCGCGGGTGGACTTTATCGGTTATTTACGGGACTTCAACGATGACCGTCATGTGCAGTCCATGTTTTTGGAGCACTACCCTGGTATGACCGAAGGCATGATGGCGCGGGTATGCGCTAGCGCCGCGGCTCGGTGGGAGGTCCAGGAAATCTTACTGGTGCACCGGATTGGGGAGTTGCATCCGGGTGAGCCGATCGTGCTGGTGGCGGTTTGGTCAACGCACCGGGCCGACGCTTTCGACGCCTGCCGTTATCTTATCTCTGAGTTGAAGCACTCGGTACCACTGTGGAAACGCGAGCAATCTTTGGGACGCGCCGCGTGGGTGACTCGCAATACACCGGACCCCGGCGCCTGAATATTGTGGACCCCGTGGCACGGTGGCCCCGCGCGCTCGCCGGTAGCTTCGGCGATCAAGGGACCTGGTAGTATTGTTCGGTAATCAGGTCGATGCCGCACTCCAGTTTTTCGAACCAGTTCAGAAAATTATTCACCATCTCCTTGCCTTCGAACGGGCGGCCGTGTTGCGGTAATATCATTTCAATGTCCAGGTTGCGGACCATGCCGACCCACAAACGGCACGCCTTGTTGGAAACCATGTAGCGGCGGTGGAAGCCGTACATTTTTTTAATGTGCTTCTCGAAATCACGTACTGGCCGTTCCGGCTCGCTGTCTACCAGGGAGGCGCCGATATCGCCGGAAAACAAAATCTTGCTGATCGGGTCGTAAAAATTAAAATTGCCAACGGAGTGCAGGAAATGCGCGGGTAACGCCTTGATCTTGCAGTTGCCCACATCAAGAATCATGCCCTGATCCGGAATGGTCATCACCCGACCCCGGCCGGAAGCCTCCATGAAACCGGGAATCAGGTGCGGCATGAAGCGTTCCCACAATTTGGACACCACGATGGTAGCGTCACTGTACATGAGCCATTTATTGAACGATGAGATGATGTCCGGGTCCTGATGCGTGGCGACGACGTAGTCCAGTTCACGAATGGGTTCATAGCGTGTGATTGCCATGTTCAGCGGCATGTAAGTCAAATCCCCACCGGGATCAAACAGTGCGGAGTGGTGTCCGTTCTTGATCAGTAACTGGTTTGATTGAATGCCTTCGCCTTTCACCAGATTCGAAAAAGAAATTACCAAGTGTTCGTCATTCTTGAAAAGGATGTTGGGCATTATGTCGTCCTGGGGAAATCGAGTTAAATTAAGGCGAATTGTTGACTAAACGAGTTAAGAGTTATTGATGCCTCGGTTCTTTGATTGTATACGAGCAACTAATAAATAGCAGTACCAGGAAATAGCGATTTAATATGTCCAACAGATTTTGGCGGTGATAGATTTTACATATAGCGATGTCGTCAACTGATCATGTGGGTGCCGGGGCGGTATCCTGCATCATGCATAGAGGGGCGCGGATGGTCGGGAACCGGCGTATTGTCATGTTGCTGACTGGGCGTTGCGGGTATGGCGTGATTACGGGTAACCGTTTTTTGATCCGGGTCAAAAATTTGCGACGTATCGGAGTTTTTTGCTTTGATCGTAAAGTTTGATGCGCGTGTAGTTGCCGACGGGGAGCTTGATTAAAACACAGGGATGCGTAGTCATTTTTTGCGGCGTTGCGGACATGGGTTCGCTCCATACGATTTGTACCGCGATATGGTCGGTATACACTTCGATGGGCTTGCTGGAATCGAAGGAAATCTTGTATCCGTCGCTGTTTTTCTGGCCCATGCTGATGGCAAGAATGACATCGGTGGTGAAATTGATGTCCGGTAACAAACCCTGGGCTGCCGCGCTTTTAAGCTGCAGATCCTTGAACAGTATTTCCAGCTCCCCTTTGCTCTTGATCAATAATGCGCCGGGCGTGGTGCGATTGCTTTTGTACTGCTGACTGATGAAAGCCATGGTGGCTTTATGGATCGCCAGAGGTGTCGCCGCCATTCACGTCTCCGAAATGTTGCCGGTGTCCAGGGAAACTATCGGTTTCGCACAATGGACATGCTTAAGATCCCGCAGGATACCGTTGTTTACCGTTCTGATCCAATACCCGTATCGCAGGATATTCTCCCATGGGAAAACGCACCAAAACGCAGGGCGTTGTAATCATTTGTGCGGTTATGGCGCCTTTTTCGGGTTCCAGCCAGGTAACGGTAATCTGCATATGATCGCCATACACTTGTATCGGCTTGCGCGAGTCAAAAGCTAATTGGTAGCCGCTGGTGGGTTGTTGCCCCATTTCCATGAATAAAATAGTTTCTTTGCTAAAGTCCATCACCGGAACTGGATGTTGGGCCCCCAGTGTATTGCTCTGCAGTTGGGCGTAGACCGCGGCGAGTTGCTCCTGACTGGTCACCAGACGCGCATGGGTACCTTCAGATGTACCATTGCACAGTTGGCTGGCAAACAGAATGTCGCCCCGGTGTTCGGCGATGGGGCTGTCGGTGTTGGCACTCATGGAGTGGCTGGACAGGGAGCTCGCGAGTAATAAGAAATAAACAAATCTTTTCATGGTATCAGCGCTATTTCAATAGGTTACGGAGTATGTTTTTAATAGGCCACTCTTTGTTATCACACTGCCGCCCTATGTGGCAAGTGTTATCGGTATCTATCGGGTATTGCCGATAGTGTTGAACTTGGTCCGCATCATACCACTATAGAAAGCGGTCCGGTCTTGATTTCTGGTGTGGGGTATCCGGTGCAGGCTGTGGATGAATTTACCAGCGACCATGGAGCATGCTGCTGAGAGAGGCGGCCCACGGGCTCGCTGGCACCGGCGGTTGTGTCCGGGTTGGCGTCCGGGTTACCCTGATGGCCGGTACAAAGTGGTAATGCTGCGGAAGTGCGGGCCGACATTGCACGTCCAGTGTTACCTGAGCGGGTGATCAGTGCCGGTATGACAGTTTAACCGTGGGAGCAAAGGGCATGAAGTCCATGACAGAAGAACCGTCGCAATCGCTTGAGTCCTTGCGCCTGCGTCTGCGGCAATTTGCCGATGAGCGGGATTGGGAACAGTTTCACAGCCCGAAAAATCTCGCCATGGCGTTGATCGTTGAGGCGGCCGAGTTGGTGGAGCATTTTCAGTGGTTGACGGAGGAGCAGAGCCGGGCGTTGGCGGCGAAATCCGTGGAAGACGCGAAAACCACTCACAAGCACCAGCAGATCCGGCATGAAATGGCGGATATTTTAGTGTATCTGGTGCGTCTGGCCGATCAGCTGGATATCGATCTGCTGGCGGCGGTCACGGAAAAGGTGCAGTTGAATGCGGAAAAATACCCTGCCACGCAAGTGCGTGGCAGGGCGGACAAATACACGGAATACCAGGGCCCCTCTCGGGACCGGCAGGAATAACCGGACGCGGGCGTCCGTCCATAAGCAGTTATTGGTTATCTCGCCAAGACACCAAGACCAACCGACAATGGCGTGCTTCCGAGCGCCGATGTTATTACTCCGCGGTTGGCTGGGCGGGGTTATGTCAGGGATGAATCCGAACGGGTTGGCGATTGCAACAGGCTACTTGGTCAGGTATTTAGGCACCGACCAGTTTTTATTTAACTCACGGGCCCGCTCCAGGCTCAGTTTCGCCTCTGCCAACGCCTGTTTGGCGAGTTTCAGAGCTTGGTCCTTGGCGCCACTCTGTAACTGCTGTTCGCTCTCCTTAATCAAATCCTGGGTGCTGGTCCAGCCGCCTTCGAGCGACACCGCTTCGTCAAGCACTGTCTTGGCTTCTTTCAGAATGCCGCCGGCATCATCGGCGCCCCAGGCGGTCGATGACAGTAACAGTTCGGTGGCGATCGCGACGGCCAGTAGATGTTTACGCATAGGAGTCAGAACCGTGTGCCAGGAGCGTTCATGGGTATGCCATTGCTCATGTAAGTGTGAAAATATTCAAGATTATTCATGCCGTCGCTGTTTTCTTTAAGAGCCACGGCGCCGGTATTTTCCATGCAGCCTTTATAACGCCGCTGCAACGTGCCCATCTCTCCCCACTTTGAGCGGTAAGTAGGGAAGTGCGTGGCTTGGCCGACAGCAGTGCTCAGTTCGTTGCCGCGGATGCGGGCGCCGGCTGCCACCCAATGGCAGTGATAGCAGGCGAACTCCCGCGGACCACGCCGGGTAAAGTAGATGCGCTTGCCGTCTTCATAGGCGGCCAGGGCTTTGGGGTCATCAGGCACCGTGACGGTGATCGGTTTGCCCCGCGAGGTTGATGTCAGGTAGGCGGCGATATTGGCCAGGTCGCCTTTGAATGTGGACAGGGTTTTTTCCCCGTTCGCCGCGCGACAAGCGTTGAGAGCGCCGGCCAGGGCGACCACCTTGCCGGTGGCCTTATCGAAGCGTGGGTAAGTATGGGCGATGCCGATGCCGCCCTGATCCAGGCAGGATCCATAAGTTTTACCGTTTGCGAAGGGTGTTTCGAACAAGGTCTTGCCCTCTTCTATCGCCACTTCGTACGGGGGAAATTCCATGATGTCCAGCCATTGCTTTTTCTTGTCCTCGCTGAAGCTGTAGGCGCCATTGGACAAGTCTTCCACGGACAACGTCGGAAACCGTTTTTTGAAAAAGTCCTGATAGATTTGCAAATCTTCCTGGGGCCCGGCGCGAGTCACGCCGGCGCTTGCGGCGAACAGCAACGCGCAGGCCAGGCTGGTCAGCAGCGGGAGATGTAAATGTCGGCAGGCTCGCGTCATAAGCTGTAAAGGTATTCAATGATCAGGTTGATTTCGGCGTCCGTCAGCAACTTGTTGCGGCCAAACGGCGGCATCATGGTGTCCGGTCCCAGTTCTTTAGTGGGGTCGAAAAGAATTCGTTGCAGTTTTTTAGGATCGGGGAAACGTGTTTTCATCTGTAACAGTGGCGGTGCGACGGTTCCCGCTTGCTCCGTGCCTTCATAATGATGGCAGGCTTGGCATTGTTCGAGGGTCAAAGCTTTGCCCTTGGCGATATTGTCCGCCGCGCTGGCGTGTACGCTACCGGCGAGGCCGAGCCATACGCCTGCCGCACTCAGCAATAGCGTTGTCGTGTATACCGTGTTTTTGATTTCAGGAGTCAGTGGCCGCATAGTTATCGAATTATTGTTTACGCCTCACCCCTAAACCTAGACTAATGAAGGACAAGAATCAAGTTCTTGAGTGAAATGCTACGTTGTCTTGCGCCGAAGGGCTCCACTGGCTGGCGGCATCAAGCACCGACGTTGCGCGCTACCCGGAAGCCGATATACATGTTCCGAAAAATCGGCCAGCGCGACCAACGATTGGCGGCGCGCACTTGTACCGGGTAGCAGTACCAGGAAGCGCCACGCAAAATGCGGTATTCGCAAATACCATTTTCGATCCATGCCTTGCCATCGCTCGGGGCATTCCGATAATCGGGATGCCAGCAGTCCTGTGCCCATTCCCAAACATTGCCGGTTGTGTCGTATAAGCCGAATGCATTAGCTTGAAAGCTGGCGACCGGGGCCGGGCCCCAGTGACCATCACCATAACCGATAAAAAATTCCGGCCAAATACCCTCGGGATCGATCGCTGCGCGTTCTTCAGGTGTCGGGATAAAAGTGGGATCATTATCGATCCGGTCGCGTTCGCCTTTGATGTTGGCGACCGCCGCTTGCGGAATACCGTCGCCCCACCAGTTTCGAAGTGGGCTACCGGCTCGGTTGGCGTATTCCAGCTCCGCTTCACTGGGCAAGCGATACGGCTGCCCCGTGCGCTGTGTCAGCCAGCTTGCATAGGCTTGGGCATCTTCCCAGGAGACGTGGATTACCGGGTGGTTATCCGCGGCCGGCTGACCGCGGTGATCATGGCGCCAGTTTACCGGATACTTGCCCCACTGGCCCGTGACCGGATCCCGTAAAAAACTGCCGTCATCCCGCTCGGCGCTGGTACGGTAGTGCGTGTCGGTGACGAAAGCGCCAAACTGGGCAACGGTGACTTCGGTTTGCCCCAACGCAAACGGCGCCTGGAAGACGACCAGGTGTTGCGGGCTCTCGTTGGCGTCCCGTCCCGGTTCCTGCTGCGGGGAACCCATATAAAAACTGCCTGCGGGTATTTTCACCATTACCGGCCCGAGGAGTCCGGGCATGAGTGCGTCCTGGAAGGTGATGATGGGCGGTGCCGGGTTAAAGAGCGCGCAGGCGCCGGGCAGCATCAACAGTAATAACCGCAGTGAACGCGAGCCAAGGTCGCACCAGGCACGCAGGGGGAGCACGTGTGTCGCAACGGTTATCATATTTTGAAGGATGATACGGGGGCACCAGAAAACACTGTAATGGAATTGGGGGAACGGGACAATTATTGTTACCATGGGCCACGGACTACAGTGTTGAACAAACAGGGTGAAGGAGGCACAACATGTCGGCGTCCATGGACAGCGAGCAGCGGAAAATACATATCAGGAATACGTTCGATACGGTGTGCGCCGGTTATGATAGTCCCGCATTGAGGTTTTTCAACAATGCCGCGGCCTTACTGCCGGGTAAATTCAATTTGCGTGGGAATGAAACGCTGCTTGATGTGGCGTCCGGCACCGGCACGCCGGCCCTGGCGCTGGCGCCCCATGTGCCCCGGGGCGGGGTTACCGCGGTGGATTTTTCCACCGGCATGTTATCCCGGGGACGCGCCAAGGCCCGGCAACGCAATATCAACAATATACAGTTTCTGGCCATGGACATGACGGCCATGGCGGTGCCCGATCAGTGGTTCGATGGCGCAAATTGTTCTTTCGGTGTGTTTTTTACCGAAGATATGGTGGCCACGGTCAAGCATATCGCCAGCAAGATCAAGCCTGGTGGCAAGCTGGTAACCTGCCATTTTCATGAGGGCAGCATGTCGCCGCTGAACGATTTATTTCTGGAGCGGGTGCAGGCCTATGGGGTGACGGTACCGCCCATCAGCTGGAAACGCGTCTGTACCGAGCAGGCGAACCGGGACTTGTACACGGCTGCCGGTCTGACGCAGGTAACCACCCAGCGCCATGACGTGGGTTACCGTTTCAATGACGCGACGCAATGGTGGGACTGTGTGTGGTGGGCAGGCTATCGTGGCCTGATTGCCGGTTTGGATGCCGTTACCCTGGAACGTTTCAAGGCCGAACACCTGGCGGAGGTGGCGACAACCGCCGATGCCGATGGCATCCCGATGAATGTGCAAGTGGTCATAACCGTGGGCACCGTGCCGGGATAACGCTATGGTGCGCAAGAAAAGCCGTACGGTCCGGCGCGACCGGCCGACCCGGGAACCCGGTCAACGCCGGGAGGTGAAATATTATGGGGTCGCGGCGTGTCTGACGTTGTGGCAGCGGCGTCCCGATGACCTGATTCGTATCTATGTGCATGAATCCCGGGTGACGGAGTGCGCGGCATTGCTCAAATGGGCGGCGGCGCAACGCAAGGCCTATCACATTGTATCCAATGACGATCTGGAACGTCTTACTGAATCCGTGCATCACCAGGGTTTGTGCGTACTCGCCCAGGAAGCACCGGTACTTTCCGTCAGAAAGTTCCAGCAACAGCTGAGCCAGAATGTTGGACCGCTGGCATTGGTTTATCTCGACGGTGTGGAGAATCCCCATAACTTAGGTGCGATACTGCGCACCTGCGCTCATTTTGGCATGCCCTATCTGTTGGGTTGTGAAGGGCGGCTACCGCGGTTGTCGCCCTCTGCCTGCCGGGTTGCCGAAGGTGGCGCTGAATATGTGTCCCTGGTGTATGAAAAGGAACCAGGTCAGGTGTTGCGAGAGTTGGCAGATGCCGGATTCACCATCATCGGTACCTCGGTGGCAACACTGGCCGCGTCAGGCGAGTCCACCGTATCTGAACCTGACGTCGCGGCCCGCGTCATCAGCAAACATACCGGCTCTAAAGCGGGCGCCGACGTCGCCTTGTATGCCTATGACTTTCCAGAACGGTGCGTGCTGATCATGGGTGCGGAAGTGAGCGGTATGACCCTGGGCCGGAAACGTCAGGCGCACGCCCTGGTGCATATTCCCGGTACCGGTGTCATGGAAAGTCTAAATGTGGCAGCGGCATTTGCGGTAATTGCCGGAGAGATTTTCCGGCAGCGGCAATGTGCGCAGGCGTGACAGGTCCCGGGTGCAGGCAAATGTCTTTCGTCGTGATGCTGCTTGTTTGTACATTTTCCTCGTCTAACGTATCCGATTAATATAACTGATCGGTTTGCCGGCAGCTTAATCTGGCCACGGATTCGGCTTCCCGTCCATGCAATTGTATCTTTTCTGGCCAGGGTCTTGTTATCATAAGCATTATTCAGGCAGTCGCCACTGCTTCAGCTCCTTGCTTAATCGCGATATAAAGTTGAGGTCATATGATGCATTATGTAAAAATGTAAAAGCGCGCAAATTGCCGTGTAGAGGAATTTTGAGAATGGTCGTAGATTCTAACTGCTTTTTCTCCCTGAGTTTACTGGTGTTGGTGGCGGTGTTTCCCGGCGGCGCGATCGCCGCCGATGCTGCTGATTTGGACTTGGAGCAGCGGTTTCAGATTAATCTGGAAAAAGCCCGTAATGGTGACATGATGGCGCAGCACAAGCTGGCCGCGATGTATGAGCAGGGTAACGGTGTACCCAAAGATATGACTTTGGCTTTCAAATGGTATGAGCGTTCGTCAAAGCAGGGGAATATAAAGGCCGAATACCAGGTCGGGTTCATGTACTTTCTCGGCAATGGTGTCGGGCAGGATTTACCGCAGGCCAAAGCCATATTCGAACGCGTCGCCAGAAAAGGCTATGTTGCGGCCCAGTATATGCTGGGTCATATGTATGAAAAAGGTACCGGCGTGCCGGTAAATATCGATTTGGCCCAGCAGTGGTATGTGCGCGCGGCCAATAGCGGTTACCTGAACGCCAAGTATGCCTTGAAGAAGCTTGACGAGGATGCGGCGAAAGAGCGTCTGAAGCCGTCGGGCGCGGCCGTGTCGTCACGCACAGCCGTGGCGGCGCCGGTGCCGCCGAAGCCGGTGGCGGAAGATGTGGCGATGCTGGAAACGCCCAAGCAGAAAACGCTGGCACGTTACAACGCGACAAGTTTGCCTAATGCGTCGTCGTTGACCGCCTCCCGGAGTACCTCGATCTATCGTGAACCGGAAATCATGCGCCGCCGGGTCAATGTGAAAGAGTTGGTGAAGACGCTCATGAGCGGTGTCTGGTATGACCAGAAAACGCCGTCGCGCTTGTTGCCATCGGATAAAACGACATGTGAAGCGCTCAAGGACGGTACCGTCGAGTGTATGTCCGGACATTTGGAGCGCAAAGTGGACAAGGTCAGGGTTATTTACCAAACCCGTACGGTGTTGTCTGATATCAGTGATCTGGGCGAGTTCACGTTGACCTACCGTAATAACGTGTTGGATGTCGTCAAGCCCAACAAATCCGAAGGCTTCTGGGATGATGCGACCACGCCGGTGCGCTTAGGTTGGCAGGATACCCAGCATGAACTGCAATGCCGTCTGGGCTCCGATAATTCCGAAATCAGCTGCGCCAACGCGGGCAGTGGCGGCGCCAAGCTGTTCACCCGCAAGTCGGGAAAAGGGGTGAAGCTGTCCAGGAAATCCAAATCCAGCAAGCGCTGAGCGTATTGCGCCGCGTTGCGCCCAATACACTCCCCCGTCCGATGCCCCGGGGCGTAGGGTGCGTATTACGCACCGTTTTCCTTGAGTGTATTGCGCCGCGTTGCGCCCAATACACTCCCCCGTCCGGTGCCCCGGGGCGTAGGGTGCGTATTACGCACCGTTTTCCCCGAGCCCAACCGTTTCATTCAAATCATAGAGTAGGGTGCGTAATACGCACCCTACAGGCTGTGACCGAAGGCTTCTTTGAACCGTTGTTCGAATTCGCTGCGTGTGAACCTGTGGTTCTGGGTGCCGTGATGTTCGATCTTGATGGCACCCATCAGTGAGGCGACGCGGCCGGTATTTTCCCAGTCCAGGCCGTGCGTCAAACCATACAGCAAGCCGGCGCGGTACGCGTCGCCGCAACCTGTTGGATCGGCGACATGGCTGATGGTGGCGCTGGGAATATCCATGCGGTGTTCGCCACGATAAATGCTGGAACCCTTGGCACCCATGGTAACCACCAGCGCGTCGACGCGTTCCGCGATTTCATGCGGCGACAGGCCGGTGCGTTCCTGCATCAATTGTGCTTCGTAGTCGTTGACTGTGACCCAGGTGGCGAGGTCGATGAATTTCAATAAATCCGCTTTGTCGAACATGGGCATGCCCTGGCCCGGATCGAAAATGAAGGGTATGTTTGCTTCCGCGAATTGCTCCGCATGGCTGATCATGCCTTCACGACCATCCGGTGACACGATGCCCAGTTTGACATTCTTCGCGTCGTTGACATTGTTTTCATGGGCGAAATTCATGGCGCCGGGATGAAATGCGGTAATCTGGTTGTCATCCATGTCGGTAGTGATGAACGCCTGCGCAGTGTAGATGTGATCGATGGTGCGGATGTGTTGCGTAGGGATGGCGTGTTTTTCCATCCATGCGCCATAGGGATCAAAATCGCTACCGACGGTGGCCATCGGTATTGGCTTGTCACCCAGCAGCTTCAGGTTATAGGCAATGTTGCCGGCGCAGCCCCCGTACTCGCGACGCATCTCCGGTACCAGGAACGACACATTGAGAATGTGCACCTTGTCCGGCAGAATGTGATTCTTGAACCGGTCATGGAATACCATGATCGTGTCATAGGCAATGGAGCCACAAATAAGTACTGACATAAAATCTCCCTTTTACACAACTAAATAATCAGCAGTAACCTGCGTGCGCGGGTAACGGCGTGTGATTGATCTGTGCGGTTGATGTCCGGGTTTGGCGTTGGTCAATAGGGTAACAACACCAGGCCCCAGACTACCCCTAAAAATACCAAAGACATAAATACCGCGGCTGAACCCAGGTCCTTGGCGCGTCCGGAAAGCTCATGGTGCTCCGTACCCAGCCGGTCGACCACCGCTTCCACCGCGGAGTTGAGCAGCTCAACAATCAGCACCACGAATAAACTGCCGATAAGCAGCGCGCGTTCACCGCCGCTGTCACCTAACCACCACCCCAGGGGTGCCATCGCCATGGTCATGGCCAGTTCCTGACGAAATGCCGCTTCGTGCAGATACGCGGCCTTGAGTCCCGACCAGGAATAACCGCCGGCATTGATCAAGCGCTTGAGTCCCCGGGTATTATTGGCCACGGTGTGTGTCACCGTGGCCTTGGGTTTCTGGATACGCTGTAAAGGTCTGCATCAAGATCGCTGCCTGAAAATATTCAGAGGGCTATTGTAGCGCTTTTCCCCATGCCGTTGTATGGCTTTATTGCGCTGGTCGCCAGGCTAGATCCAGTTCGCGCGCTGCTTTCACGTCGTCGAGGCGCCGTACCGGCATGGTGTGTGGCGCGGTCCGTACCAGTTCCGGAGATTGTTCCGCCTCCCGGCGAATGCTGATCATGGCGTCCACGAAGCGGTCGATTTCTTCCCGGCTTTCGGTTTCCGTGGGTTCAATGAGCAGACACTCCGGGATGATTAACGGAAAGTAGGTGGTCGGCGCATGGAAGCCGTAGTCCAGCAGGCGTTTAGCGAAGTGCATGGCGTTCACGCCATAATCCTTGCTTTCCTTTTTGAGCGTGACGATGAATTCATGGGTGGCGCGGCGTTTGGGCAGCGCCAGTTCAAAACCCGCGTCACGTAAACGTACCATCAAATAATTGGCATTAAGCGTGGAGTAGTCGGCCACCCGCTGCATGCCGGTCCGACCCAGTAGGCGCATGTATATATACGCGCGTAACAGGATGCCCGCGTTGCCCAGATGAGCGGACAAATGTCCGATGGTTTGCGGCAACTGTTGTTCGGTTATCAAATGGTATTGATCACCGTCTTTGCCGATCACCGGCACCGGCAGAAATGGCAGCAGGCGCTGACTGACGCCCACCGGGCCGGCGCCGGGTCCGCCCCCGCCATGGGGCGTGGAGAAAGTCTTGTGCAGATTGATGTGCACCACGTCGAAGCCCATGTCGCCGGGTTTGACCTTGCCGAGAATGGCGTTGAGATTAGCGCCGTCGTAGTACAGCAAGCCGCCGGCGGCGTGGACGATATCCGCGATCTTCTTGATGGTTCGGTCGAACACGCCCAGGGTGGATGGATTGGTGAGCATGATGCCGGCGGTTTGGGGGCCGACGACTTTCTTTAACGCATCGACATCGACATCGCCGTCGTCGCCGGTGGGAATTTCCCTGACCTTGTAGCCGCACATGGTGGCGGTGGCGGGATTCGTGCCGTGAGCCGCATCCGGTACCAGGATTTCGCGCCGTGCCGTATCGCCACGACTGTCGTGGTAAGCGCGGATCATGGCGACACCGGCGAATTCGCCTTGCGCGCCGGCGGCAGGTGTCAGCGACACGCCTTTCATGCCGGTGATATTCATCAGCATCTGTTGTAATTCGTACATGCAGGCGAGGAAGCCCTGGGCGTCCGTCGTGGGCGCCGACGGATGTCGGCTGATGAAGCCTGACAAGCTTGCCAGGGTGTTACAGGCGCGAGGGTTGTATTTCATGGTGCACGACCCCAATGGGTAAAAGTGGGTGTCGATGGAAAAATTCTTTTGGGACAGGCGTGTGTAGTGACGCACCGCCTGCAATTCCGATACCCGGGGCAAACCGGTATCACTGCTGCGTAACAAATGCGCCGGGATATCGTTGATCACGGTTTCATGTCCCGGACATTGGGCGTGATTCATGCGACCGGGTTGCGAATGCTCGAATATCAACATCGTGGTGCTCCAACAACGTGTAGCGACTGACCCCACCGTGGCCGGTGGGGTGTCGGTTGACTGCCTGATTATCCTATCGCCTTGAGGGCGGCGTCATAATTAGGTTCCTGGGTGATGTCCGGCACCAGCTGCGTGTACAGGACCTTGTTCTTTTCGTCCAGCACGACGACGGCGCGAGTGGTGATGCCGGCCAGCGGGCCGTCCGTCAACAACACGCCATAGTCCTTGGCGAAATTTCGGGAGCGCATCATGGCCAGTGGTATCACGTTGGACAGCTTGCTGTCACTGCAGAAACGTTTCTGGGCAAACGGTAGATCGGCGGAAATGATCAATGCCACGGCATCGTTGCGTCCGGCGATGCGTTCATTGAACACTTTGGTGGAGGTGGCGCACACCGGTGTGTCCAGGCTGGGCACGATGTTCAGAATCTTCTTCTTCCCGGCGTAGCTGGCCAGTGTAATATTATTGAGATCGCCGTCTACCAGACTGAAGTCTGGAGCAACTGAGCCCACTGCGGGCAATGCGCCATTGGTATTGACCGGGGTTCCTTTCAGTGTAACTTGTGCCATGGTGTTATCCTCGCATTGATTAAAGTACGGGTGGTGTGGGTCAAGGGGCGGACAGTACCGCGGCTAACGCCTCCCCGTAACGATTGATGTCCGCCGCCGTGCGTTTTTCCGTGACACAGACCAGCAGGCAATTTTCCAGCTCTGGGTAGTAATGTTCCAGGGCGAAGCCACCCACGATGCCCCGGGTGTGTAATCCTTTCAGCACCGTCGTCACCGGTCGTGACAGACGTAACACTATTTCATGAAAAAACGGTCCGGCGAACACCGCTTGCACGCCCGCGATGGTTTGGCAGCGGGCCAACAATTGCGCGCTGTTGTGGTGGCTGGCGCGGGCGCTTTGCGCCAGTCCTTCGGCGCCCATCAACGCCATGTGGATAGTGGCGGCGGTAACCAGTAATCCCTGGTTGGTGCAGATGTTGGAGGTCGCCTTGGAGCGGCGAATATGCTGTTCACGGGCTTGCAGAGTCAGACTGAATCCGGGATTGCCGAGTGTGTCCACGGTGCGCCCGATGATGCGCCCCGGCATTTGCCGTACATGTTCCTGGCGGCAGCACATAAAACCGAAATAAGGACCGCCGGACGCCAGCGGGATGCCCAATGGCTGACCTTCGCCGCAGGCGATATCCGCGCCGGCGCTGCCCCACTGCCCCGGAGGCTTGAGCAAGGCCAGGGCCAGCGGGTTGACGACGGCGATTACCAGCGCACCATGGGCATGCGCCCAATCGGTCAGCATATCCACCTCTTCGAGGCGGCCGAAGAAATTCGGTTGCGGGATGACCAGCGCGCTGATGTCGCCGCCGTCGGCGATAATGGCATCAAGGTTGGTGATGCCGGAGGCGGCATCGTAAGCGACTTCCTGGAGCACGACGTTCTGATGTTTGACGATAGTCTCGGCAACTTTACGGTAACGCGGATCCAGGGTGCGCGGCACCAGTATCGTTTTGCTGTCAGACTTGCGATTGGCGCGTACTGCCATGAGAATCGCTTCGGCCAGGGCGGATGCTCCGTCGTACAATGAGGCGTTGGCGGCATCCAGTGCCGTGAGGCCGGTAATCATTGTCTGGTATTCGTACAATAACTGCAAAGTGCCCTGGCTGGCTTCCGCCTGATATGGCGTATAGGCGGAATAAAACTCGCCACGGGTGGTAAGTTCCCAAACGGCGGCGGGGATATGGTGGTCGTAGGCGCCGGCTCCCAGGAAACAGAGTCCCTGGCGATCCTGCTCGGCACGGGCGCGCAACTCGGCGGACACTTCCATTTCACTGATGCCTTCGGGAATTCGCGACAGATCGGTATTGATCAGTTCCCGGGGGATTTCATCAAACAGCTGTTCGATTCCGCTGACGCCAATAGCCGTCAGCATGGATGTTACATCTTCTTTGGTATGCGGTATGAACGGCATAATTTATCAATACTCAACTTGTGGCTGATGCCGAATGGTTCAATCTTCGTCGTCCTGTTCTTCTTCGAGCAGTTCCTGGTAGTCCTGAGACGACAATAATTCATCCAGATCCAATTTGTCTTCCACGCGAATCTTCATCATCCAGCCGTCGTCGTAGGCGTCTTTATTGACCAATTCAGGGGCGTTGGTGAGTCGTTCGTTGACGGCGACGATTTCACCGCCGACCGGCGCGTAGACATCCGACGCGGCCTTGACCGATTCCACGACCACGACTTCTTCTTCGCGATCCACCGTCGTGCCGATTTCCGGAAGCTCTATGAACACCATGTCGCCCAGCAAATCCTGTGCATGATCGGTAATGCCGACGGTGACGGTACCATCACCATTGTTGTGAACCCACTCGTGGGTTCGGGTGTACAGTAAGTTTTCTGGAATATGACTCATAACATTTCCCCCGGGATGTAATTACAGTTGCTGATGATCAGGCATCCACGCACGACTTGCCGTTGCGCACGAACACCGGTTTAACGATTCTTGCGGGCAGCAGCTTGCCCCGAATTTCCACTGCGCAATGATGCCCATCAAGGACCGATAGCCGCGCCATGGCGATCGCTTGTTTTAGAGTGGGCGAAAAGGTGCCGCTGGTGGTGATGCCGACTTCTTTGCCGTCGATGAACACTTTTTGATGACCGCGCAATACCCCGCGTTCTTCCAGGATCAAGCCTACAAAACGGTGGCGCAGGCCGGATTGTTTGAGCGCTTCCAGAGCGTCTCTGCCAATGAACTGCCGGTCCTCCGGTGTGAAAGCGACGGTCCAGGCCAGGCCGCAGTCCAGCGGGGTCAGCGATTCGTCCATGTCGGTGCCGTAAAGATTCATGCCGGCTTCCAGGCGCAAGGTGTCGCGGGCGCCGAGGCCGCAGGGGTGGACATCGGCATTGCGCAACTGTTGCCAGAAGTCCACGGCGTCAATCGCGGGCAGGATGATTTCGTAACCGTCCTCGCCGGTATAGCCGGTACGCGCGATAAACCACGTGTTTAGCGCCAGGGCGTTGAAGGGTTTCAAGTCTGGCAGTGCACCGGCGCGGGCGCCGAGAATGGCGTGAACCTTGCCCCGTGCCGCCGGGCCTTGCACGGCGATCATGGCCAGATCCGTGCGTTCGGTGATGTCGATGCCGTAAGGTTGCGCTTGCGTGCGCATCCAGGCCAGGTCTTTTTCCCGGGTGGCGGCATTGACCACCATACGGTACCAGTCAGCCGCCATGCCGTAGACGATCAGGTCATCGAGAATGCCGCCGTCCTGGCGCAGCATGCAGGAGTAAAGCGCTTTGCCCGGGGTGGTGAGTCGGTCGACATCGTTGGCCAATAGTGCGCGGAGAAACTCCCGTGTCCGGTCGCCTTTGAGGTCCACCACAGTCATATGGGAGACATCGAACATGCCTGCCCCGGTGCGCACCCAATGGTGTTCGTCAAGTTGGGAGCCGTAGTGAATCGGCATTAGCCAGCCCGCAAAATCCACGATTTTGGCGCCAGCACTAAGATGTGCTTCGTATAGCGGTGTTTTCTTGCCCATGTCTGCTCCGAAGGGTCGACGTTTTTAAAACACAAAACAACGGGACGCACGAATCACGCGCGCGCCCCTCTGTCCATTGTGCCTGAAAGCGTATGCCCCTTCGGCGGATCAGCAAACTGATCTCTCTCCAGAGTCAACTGATCTCTTCGGTTCTTTTGCCTGAGCGATTCCGAGCGAGTTGCGCCTTCGGCGGTGGCAAAGCCACTCTCTCCCGAGGAGTTATGGTTGAGGGCAAAACTATACCGCGCTTGCCTGGCAAAACCAAGGGCGTCGCTCGTCGCTGCCCGGGAAAAGATTTTCGTTGCCGCGTTTTATTGTCAGTGTGCTGCGCTACAGGAAATTTATCGGAATTAATGTAAGGTCATGCGGACACATAACCATGTTGATCGACAGGGTTAAGCTGTTGATGGTATGCCGCCAGCGCAATGAGCGTACCTTGGCGGCACTGGAAACTTCTCTTGTATGGTAGATATAGTCAGTAGAAACAATCAATTATGTTGGAGCTTTGGGTGATTTATAGGGTTGAGCGTGACCTCGGATTATCAACAAAAAAATATGCAGCAAAAGTATTGTTTATAGCGCCCAATTCGCTATAGTAGGCCCAGTTTTCTATATAACCAAAGAGCTATAATATATTGGAAATGGTTATAAGAGCTAGAGTGTCAATAAGATTGAGGTATTTAAGGTCAGGGTATTTAGAATGAGTTCTGAACAAATTCAACACGACATCCGACAGCGCGACCTGTGGTCAAACAATGTGCTGATTGCTTGTGCAGCGACCATGATTATGTGTTTTCTACTGCCCGTGGCCAACCGCTCGGGTTCGTTACTGGCATTTACTCTGGTTTTACTGCTCCTGGTTACCGCCGTGGGATTTCTGGGCATGACCCTGGTGCGGTGGTGGCAGTGGCGTAAACAAGTACGGTTAAAGATCGCGCATCGCCAATGGCTTGGCAGAACCATCTGATGGAAAGTTTCCGGTTTCCAGGTTGGTAGGAGCGGGCGTCAATCACTTTTGGAATCTCGTGTTAACCGGCGTACGCTGGCTTGCCCGTCAGGGCATACCCACGCTTCCGATCAAATTAACGGTTGTCTGACGTTGCTGGTCCAGGATCGCAATCGGGAAATCGGCGATTTTCCAGGCATTGGACGGTGGCAGTCCGGGAGCGATTTTCACGCCGGCGCGTACCGGGTATTCCATGTTGACCGCGGCGAACATGGCTTGTCCTTCGTCGGACAATACGAATTTCACGAATGCCAAAGCCTTGTCGGCATGTCTGGCCTGCATGATTTGGGCGATACCGGCAACGTTCCAGGCCAGACCCATGCCATTTTCGCCTTGATCCGGCGCCAACAGTTCTATCGGATCATCGGGATACTCCGCCAGGTGGCGCAAGATCGCGGAATGATTGACCAATCCAATGCCTCTTTGTCCTGCGGCGACGGCTTTGACAATGTGGGAATGTTTGCTGAAGACTTCTGTGCCGATATTGGTTTTCAGGCTCTGGAGCCATGTCTGGATCGGTTCCATCCCCAGCAGCGCCAAATATATCGTTACCCCCGAGATAAAGTTTTCATTACTGCTGCTGGTAGTGGCGATGAGATTTTTCAATTCCGGTCGGCCCAAATCAAGCACTGAACTAATGGCATGTTGAGCCTTGAATTTCTTGTTGATCACCAGTACCCGGAACCGGGTGGCGACACCGGTCCAGGTGTGATCCACGGCGCGGTAGCGGGCGGGTATGTCCGCGGTAAGTTCTGCCGCTAATGGTGCAAACAAATGCCAATCGCTGCCCCGCTGCAGATTGCCGGCGTCATCACTGATGTACACATCGGCATCTGTGTGTCCTGCTTCCTGATGCAGGTAATCCAGCAGTTCCGAAGCATTACCCGAGCGGAGGATCACGGATATACCGGTTTCCAGGGCGAAGGCATCAACCACCGGTTGCACGAATTTGTCACTGCGACCGGAATAAATGACCAGTTCGTTGTCCGCGTGTGCGAACAGTGTCGTGGCAAGACCCGCCAGCAGGCAAAGTAGTCGGGTGTTCATAGAATCTGATCAAGCCTCCTTAGCTGTTACACGCTTTTGGGCAGCAGGCGACCGATGGTCAGGCCTTGTACGCCAATGGAAAAAATCACGACCATGTAGGTGATCGCCAGGATCATGTCCCGCGCCACGCCTTCCGGCAAGGACAGGGCCAGGGCCACTGAGATGCCGCCGCGCAATCCTCCCCAGGTGAGTATTCTGACCACCTTGGGGCTGAAACTGCGGCGGTGGCGCAACAGGCTGACGGGAATACCGACACTGATAAAGCGCGCGGCCAGGATCACCGGGATCATCGCCAGACCCAGCAGCAGGTAGGGTCCGGTAATGTTCAGCAGCAATATTTCCAGGCCCAGCAATACGAATAATACCGCGTTGAGAATTTCATCCACCAGTTCCCAGAACATGTCCAGGTGGTCGCGCGTGCGCTCCGACATGGCGAACATGCGGCCGTGATTGCCCAGGAACACGCCCGCCACCACCATCGCGATCGGACCGGAGGTGTGCACCAGCGTGGCCAGGCTGTAACCTCCCATGACCACGGCCAGGGTAATAAGGATTTCAACCTGATAATTATCGATGGAACGCAACAGAAAATAACTGGCGGCGCCCAGGGCAAGGCCCAGCAAGACTCCACCCACGGCCTCCACCAGAAACAACAGCGTGATGCTCATAGCGTCAGTGTGGGCGCCTTCGGTGGCGATGCCCAGTAACGCGATGAAGACCACGACGCCGATACCGTCATTGAACAGAGATTCGCCGGTAATCTTGATTTCCAGGGATTTTGGCGCGCCGACTTTCTTCAATATGCCCAATACCGCGATTGGATCGGTGGGCGAGATCAAGGCGCCGAATACCAGGCAATAAATCAGTGGCAGATTCATTCCCAGCAACCCGATCACCAGGTAGGCGCCAAACCCGATGATGACGGTAGAAACCATTACTCCGGCCGTGGCGAGAATGAAAATAACCCATTTTTGCCGGGCCAGATCGTTGATGTTTACGTGTAACGCGCCTGCGAACAACAAAAAGCTGAGCATGCCGTGCATCAGCGTGGTATTAAAATCGATGTGACCCACCAGCTCCTGGGCGATCTGGCGGATGATTGGCAGGCCTGCGGCACTCAGGCCGATGAGCAGCAGCGACAGCGCCAGTCCGATCAACATCAGGCCAATGGTGTTGGGCAATTGCAAGTATCGGTGATTCAGGTAGCTGAACAACGCCGCCAGGGTGATGATCAGGGCAAATGTATGCAGTGCCGCCATGAATTTATTCAGTCAAGTATCGGGTGGGAGTGCCTGACCCATTGAACCATGCCGGTGCGCCGGGTACAACGCTAATGTAACTGCAGTGCCGGGATGTAAACCGAGGGGATTAGAGCGCGGCGGCTTCTGATGGGTTGCTGGCGGTAATGAGCTTGCTTTGAGCGGCGCGGGTGATGCGCGCGATCTCGTTAATCCGGTCGAGAATGATCCTGGTATCGTCGCCGCTGGTGCTGAGGATGACGCGCGCCTCTCCCATGAAACCCCAGAGGCGGTCGAGGTCGATCATTTTTTTCTGTACCTTGAGCTCCGTGGCCTCGAGTTTTTTCAACAGACGCCAGCGCGCTTCGTCATTGATGCTTTGGTTGCGTTCCACTTCATAGCGTATGCTGTTGAACAACAATTGCAGTTTTTTGAGATTTTCTTCGGGTATTTCGAAATAACTGGCGCGCGCGAAGCGGCTGGAGAATTTACTGCGTGCCTGCTCAACCGTCAGTTTAGCCACCTCGGCGTCGAGCGCGTCGCGCAAGGTATAGAAAAAACTGCGTATTTCACGGGTGTTCTGCTCACGATCTCCGGAGAGTTGCGGAAAATCGAAATTGAGCGCATAGGCATCGGCGAAAGCCTGAAAAGCACCCATAGCCGTCAAGTAATGTTCGAGAAATTCCTGTTTATCCTTGTCGGGAATGCTGCGATCAAATGCGCAGAACGTATTGCTGATCTTGTGCGCGGCAACGATAGGCTCGTTTGGCAGGTTGTTGAAGAAGTCGTCATCAAACATAGGGTTGCGCGTAATATCATCTTTGATGTCGGCGCGACGCTGGTGCCGGTAGTCCCGCCATAAAGTTAAATTATTGTGTCTTCATTGGTTATCGACCTTAACGGAAATAAATTCAGGCCACTTATCGGATAGGCACCGATCGGAAATGGAGCTAATTGCCATGTTATTAACGGCAGAATAGTGCGATCGGGGCGATGCCAAACGGTTTGAGGGATAACGAATGCCCGGGCGGACCCGGGCATCGGTAAATTGAGTTTAACCGGGGAATTTCCGGGAAACAGGTATCAGAATACACGGTACCGTGCGCCGTGATACCAGGCGGATCTCCCGCCGTCCCGGGGAGCGGGCTCCCGGTATGGGTACGGACGGGGCGGCAGGGGGTTATTCGAACACCTTGGCGAGAAACGTCTGCAGTGCTTCCCAGGAGCTGCTATCGGCTTCGGCGTTATATTCCAGTGGTAATCCGAATTTATCTCCCAGGACAGTGGCGTCCGGGTTGGTAAAGGCATGCTTGGCCCCCGGGTAACTGATGAATTGAAGATCCGCCTTGGCATCGGCCATTTCTTTCTTGAATGCCTTGATATGTTCTGGTTTTACGAAGGGGTCGTCGGCTCCGTTGGCCACCAGGATCTTGGCCGTGATTGGGTTATTCGAGGGAGGATTGGGGTTGCTCAAGCTACCATGAAAACTGGCCACACCTTTGAGATCAATGCCGGAGCGCGCCATTTCCAGCACGATACTGCCGCCGAAACAGTAGCCAATGGCGGCTATTTTGCCATTGACGGTGTCCTCTTTGGCAAGCAAATCATAGGCGGCTTGAAAACGTTGGCGGGCCTCCGGCAGGTTTGCCCATACGGCCTTGGAAAATTTGGCGGCTTTTTTGGGGTGATCCGCGACTTTACCTTTACCATACATGTCCAGGGCGAATGCGGTGTATCCCAGGCCTGCCAGTTTGCGGGCACGTGAGCGCGCGTATTCATTGTGCCCCCACCATTCGTGAACCACGAGTACTCCCGGACGTTTGTCCTTAACGGCATCATCATAAGCAAGATAGCCTTTGAGCGACTGGTCGCCCGTCTTGTAGTCCACTTCTTTAGTAATGATTTGCGCCTGTGCCATCGTACCCGCCAGGCACAGCGCCAACGCTAATAGGTGTAAAGGGTTCATGGTATTATCTCCGCAACCGGGTTAATTTCAGACGATCGTGGCAGATTCAATCGTAATCGCTTCCACCGGGACGTCACGATGACCGCCTTTATTGCCGGTGCTTACGGCAGCGATACGATCCACGACATCCATGCCATCCACTACCTTGCCAAACACCGCATAACCGAAGTCCCGAGCGCCGTTATTCAGGAATTCGTTATCGGCGATATTAATAAAAAATTGGGAAGTCGCGCTGTCTACCACCTGGGTTCGCGCCATGGATAAAGTGCCACGGGCATTTTTAAGACCATTGGTCGCTTCATTTTTAATGGGGGCGCGTGTGGCCTTCTCCCGCATGTCCGCGGTCATGCCGCCACCCTGGACCATGAAGCCTGGAATGACCCGGTGGAACACTGTGCCGTTATAAAATCCGTCCTGGACATAGGTGCGGAAATTTTCGGCACTGATCGGTGCCTCTTTTTCGAATAATTCGACGCTGATTTTCCCCGCGGATGTTTCAAGAATTACCATGCCATGCTCCCGTTATGGTCTGATTATTGGAATTGCCACCGTGTCTGGGGTGGCGCAGGCGCACATTTTAACGCCCGCATCTGGTAAGATGCCAATGTTTGATTTAAAAAGGTTATTTTATGTTGTTTCAGATTCAGATCGGTGATCGACAGATGCAAATCAGTATACCCCCCTACATTATGGACGACGGCGGGGATTTCTTTGACAAAATGGACCAGGATATGGACAGCGGATGGCAAATGGGAGCGACCTGGGTCGCAAATCCTGGTCAGGTCGAACGCTGCCAGATCGCCGCCGATAAGCTTTTGACCGCTGTTGAAATGGAAAACGAGACTCTGTTGATGTTGATGGCCGGTTACATCGTAAGCCGCATTTCCGGTGTGCAAGGGGTGCGTATTAACACCAGCGGCGAAATCCAGGAAACAGAATTTTATTGAAATCAGTGTCCCGGCGACGGGTGCCAACTCCATTGGCAATGGCGATAATAAGGTTGGTGCGTTAAGGTTAAATCGGGGACGCTGCCGAGCTTTCGACCACTTGTTCGGCGCGGAAGTTGCTGGTATTGGCTGCGTAGCATGAACAAGGTGCCTGTGCATGCCTAGAGGATCCAGTTTCATATTGATGGGCTGTCTGTGGGCCGGGATGCAGGTGCCGTGCCTGAGCGCTGCCGAGGCTTGGCCCAGTGCCGAGCGTGGTGCCGATATCGAGACCGTCGGACCCATCGAGACCGGGGTGACCGTCGAGACCGGGGTGACCGGGGTGACCGGGGTGACCGGGGAGACCGGGGAGACCGGGGAGTCGGCGGACCTGGGGGAAGAACGCAGTGATGCCGTCAAGGAAGCGCCGGGAATGATGCAGTCCGCGCTGAACATGCTGGACTATGCCCATGATTTTTTGTCCGCGCAACTCGTGGATTTCGTGGATTCGGTGGACCTGTTTTTCGGCGACAAACGACTGGATGAAGAAGCACGCGGCAGTTTTCTGCGTTTTGGCTACGGGCTGGTTGCCAATACCAACGGTGGCTTCGACGAGGTGAGCCGTATCAAACTGAAGTTGGATCTGCCGCGGATTGAGAAGAAGCTCAATATTCTGTTCGCTTCCGACGCGGAAGAGGAATTCCAGACGGATGGTCAGCAGCAGGAGAACCGGGTGTTTGCGGGCGGTCGCGCCGATTATTCCACGGCCCTGCGCTATGTGGTCACGGAATCGAGTAAATGGAACGTACATGCGGACGCCGGTGTCGTGCTGAAGGATCCTCCTCAGGAATTCATACGTGGGCGGCTGCGGCGCATGGATGTGGTGCAAGGATGGAGTTTTCGCTTTACTCAGCTGGTATTCTGGCATGATGCCAAAGGCCTGGGCGAGTCGACCCAGTTCGATATCGAAACACGCACCGGCTGGAACGATCTGTTGCGTTTTAGCGCCAACGCCATCTGGACCAACAAGACTCATGAGTTCAATTACGCCCAGGGAGTCAGCCTGTATCATGAGCTTGATCCGCGTCATGCGCTGGTATTCAACGCCGGCATGTTCGGTGAAACCGAGCCTGATACCCGTACCACAGGTTATTATTTCGGCGCGCGCATCCGCAAGCGTGCCTCGCGTCGGGATTGGTTGTTCTTTGAGATTCAGCCTAAGATAAGTTTCAATGAGGAGCAGTATTTCAAGCCTGAACCGACATTGACTTTTTATCTGGAAGCGATTATCGGTTCAATATGATATGACAATGAATTGATGTTGTTCTTGTCAGGCAACTAAGCGGGGGTATGGGTACGCATGGAGAGCGGATATGTTGCGGCGCTATAGTGATTGGGTTATCGGTCACCACAAAACCGTGGTGGTTGCTGCCATGGCCATTTGCATGTTGCTCGCCTATGGTGCCCGAAATCTCGGTATTACCAACGATTTTCGCGTTTACTTCAGCGCCGATAATCCGCAACTGGCGGCCTTCGAAGATCTGGAGGATAGATTCGGCAGGACTGATGTCATTTATTTTTATATCGAACCGGTCGCCGGCGACGTATTTACAGTGCCGGTGTTACGCCTGATTCATGAGCTTACCGAAGTCGCCTGGGATCTGCCCTATGTGCGACGCGTGGATTCCCTGAGTAACTACCAGCACACCGAAGCGCGCGCCGACGTGCTGCATACCGAGAGTCTGGTAACTGATGTTGAGCAGCTGACCACGGCACGTGTTGCCGAAATTCGCGCGCTGGCACTGGCTGAACCGTTGCTGGCCGGACGTTTGGTGCCGAGCTCCGGGCGTGCTACCGGCGTGGTGGTGCAGTTGGACCTGCCGGCAGCTCAGGTGCATGCGCCCGATGAAGCCGTGGCGGCGGCGCGTGTGTTGCAGTCGCGAATCGCGCAGCAAAATCCTGAGGTGCATATCCTGTTGGGAGGCGGAGCCACAGCCGGTGTTACTCTCGGTGAAGCCGTGGGGCAGGATTTGCGTACCCTGGTTGCGCTCAGCTATTTGATCATTGCCGGCGGGCTGCTGCTGTTGTTACGCAGCGTACGTGGCATGTTGGCAATCATCCTGGTCATTAGCGTCGCCACTATAGCCACTATGGGATTTTTCGGTTGGTGGGGTCTGGTGTTGACGCCGGTCGCGGGTTGGGTGCCGAGTATCGTCATGACTATCGCCGTGGCCGATTGCGTGCATATCCTGATCAGTTATTTTCACGGTCTGCGTCTGGGACAGGAGCGCCGTGACGCGGTGCGGGAATCCTTGCGCATCAATGCCAATCCGGTATTCATTACCAGTCTTACCACGATCATCGGTGTGTTGTGTTTGAACTTCAGCGACTCACCGCCTTATCGCATGCTCGGCAATATGGTGGCGGTAGGTGTGTTTATTGCCTATTGTCTGTCATTGACGTTATTGCCCGCAATGCTGGCATGGTTCAATATTGGCAGCTCCCATGCGGGCAAGGGCGCGAGTTCCACGATGGACCGGTTGGCGAATTGGATTATTCAGCATAACAGGAAACTGCTGTTGATCATGGGTGTGGTTGTCATTGCGCTGGCCAGCGGGATTCCGCGTAATGTCTTGTCTGAGCGCTGGCATGATTATTTCGACGGCAGTTTTGAAGTGCGGCGGGCAACGGATGCCGTGGAACACAATATCGGTGGTGTGCAGACCATGCGCTATGTCTTTGACAGCGGCGCAGCGGATGGCATCTATGATCCGGAATTTCTGCGTGCCCTCGATGATTTTTCCCGGTGGTTGCGTCAGCAACCGGATGTTGCGCATGTCGGCAGCATTGTGGATCTGCTGAAACGCCTCAATCAAACCCTGCACAATGATTCGTTGGAGTGGTATCGGGTGCCTGATAACCGGGCGTTGGCGTTTCAGCTGTATTTTTTATACGAGCTGGGTTTGCCGCCGGAGCTTAGTCTGGAGAACATGGTGGATTCCGGGCACGGCGCGACTCAGTTGTCAGCGTCCATCAAGATAACGGATTCGGAACGGCTTCTGGAGCTGGATGCGCTGGCCCATGACTGGTTACGCGCGCATGCGCCGACCATTAAGGTGGGCGAAGGCACGGGCATGGACATGGTGTTCGCCCACATCAATCATCGCAATATACACAGTCTGGTGCAGGGTAGCCTGTTGGCTTTGCTGCTGATTTCGTTGGTGCTGATGGTTGCGCTGCGTTCGGTGCGTCTGGGGCTGGTCAGTCTGATTCCCAATCTGGCGCCAGCGGCGCTTACCTATGGCACTTGGGGTTATGTTAATGGTCGGGTCGATCTTTCCGCCTCGGTGGTGTTGTGCATGAGCCTGGGTATCGTCGTCGATGACACGGTGCATTTTCTCAGCAAGTACATCCGTGCGCGTCGGGAGCGCGGTTTGGATCTGGTTGACGGTATGCGCTATGCCTTTCAGACCGTGGGTACGGCGTTGACCATTACCACGGTAGTGCTGGTGGCCGGCTTTCTGGTGCTGGCTGCTTCCCATTTCGGCCCGACCTGGGTCACTGGATTGTTGTTGTCCGTCACCCTGGCTTATGCCTGGATCGCCGATTTTTTCTTTTTGCCACCGCTGTTGTTTGTGTTGGATCGAAAAATTTATAAGAAAAGTTGAAGTGCCGATCCGCGGCGCGGATCGTCTGGGCATTTGCGGTTTTAATGCAATGTGGTGTGGCCTGCCAGTCGCCGCAGATTGTCCAAGTCCAACAGGGTGACCATTCGACCTTTGACGCTGAGCAGCCCCTTGCGCTGCAACCGGGTAAAACTCCGGCTCACGGTTTCAATGGTCAGGCCCAGAAAGTTGCCGATATCGCTGCGTGACATGGGCAGGGAAAAGCGGGTGGCGGAATAGCCGCGTTGTTCCAGCCGATCGGAAATATTACACAACAACGCGGCAACCCTGGCATCGGCCTTCTTGCTGCCCAGCAGGCTCAGTTGCCACTGACTGGTGACGATCTCTCGGCTGAGCAACCGCGTTAATTCTTTCTGCAATTGCGGCATGCGTGGCAGCAGCGCTTCGAGCTCGGGAAACGGAATCTCGCACACGCTCGTGGTATCGAGCATTTTCGCGCTATTGATACTGGTGTCGCTGATGATACTTTCCAGGCCCACGAGTTCCCCCGGCAGGTGAAAGCCGCAAACTTGCTCGTTACCCTCGGCGTCGGTGCGGTAGGTCTTGATGCCGCCCGAACGTACGGCGTAAATCGACGAGAATTTATCGCCCGCCTTGAACAGGGGCTGACCGCGTGGTGTCGCTTTGCGTTTGATAATGATGGCTTCCAGGGAAGACAAATCGGCGGCGCTGACATGTTTCGGCAAACATATGCGGAACAGGGCGCAATTTTGGCATTCGACGCGCTTATCCCCCCGGAGGAGATCAACTGGATTACGACTAACGGCGGACATCTTTATTAGTAATTTAATATATAACGGATTATCTAAGCTTATTGTACCGAATGCTGCAGGGCTTTTCTATCCAGCAAAGAAAAAAGAACAACGCGACGATTAGCATGGGGGGGTCGCGTTGTTCAGGCTGGAGTTAAGAGCTTAAATATCTCATTGAGCAATAAGGATCGGGGGTGATTCTTAAGGCTTTTTAGCGTCGGTAGCCAGGCCAATGATCAGCAGCATAAAAGCCGAGCCAAACAGGGCTACCGTTAACGACATTGCATCCATAGGCATCTCCCTTATCAGAAATTGTCGAACTGAGATCTATTATCGCCATGCTGCCGGGAATTGCCTTGATTTGGATCAATGAAGGATAAGTTTTCGATCCTGAGCTTGCCGCTAAGTTATTAAAGGCATGAACGCAGGTTGGCGGTGTCCTTGGCGGCTACAGAGTGTTAAGTTGAGCGCAAGCAGTCAGATTGGGAGGAGTTTTATGGGACGTTATCGACCGCCTGAGTCTAGGGGCTCCCCGTACATAACGCCGGAAGGATATGCGCGTCTGGCCCGGGAGCAGCAGGACCTCTGGCGTACCCGCCAGGAAGCGACCGAGGCCTTGACGGCGGCGGCGGCGGAGGGTGATCGTTCTGAAAACGCTGAATATATTTACCGTAAAAAACAATTGCGGGAAATCGACCGCCGGCTGCGCTATCTGGGCAAACGCCTCGACGAATTGCATGTGGTCTGTGATTTGCCAACGGATACCCGCCGTATCTACTTCGGCGCCTGGGTGCGCCTGGAAGACCTGGCCGGCAAGGAGCTGGTGTATCGTATCGTTGGACCGGACGAATTCGACGTGACACGTGGTTATATCAGCATGGATGCCCCGGTGGCCAGGGCTTTGTTGAAGCATGCCGTGGATGATGAAATTCACGTGCAGTTGGCCGCTGGTGAGCAGGTCTTTACAGTGGTTGAGGTTGCTTATCAACCGTTGGATGCCACGGCAGGTTGAGAGGCAGGTTTGACGCAGCCATGACGTCCAGCGGCACTCCCCCGGTGGGTAAAAAGTCCTTGAGTACGCGATAAAAATTCTGCATGTCCAGCGGTTTGGTGAGATAAACGTTGGCGCCCGCTTGCAGGCAGTTCTGTCGATTCTCGAGTAATGCCTGCGCGGTCAGGCACACTACCGGCACCGTGTTTTTCGCGGCGCGCAGTTGGTGCAGCGCCTGTAAGCCATCCAGTACCGGCATTTGCAGGTCCATGACGATCAGATCGTATGCGTGTCTGGCGGCATGTTCGAGCGCCTCCCGGCCGTTGCTGACCACGTCCACTAGTGCGCCGGTTTTTTGAATACAGTGGGCGATCAGTTCCTGGTGTTCGCGGCTGTCTTCGGCCAGTAGCACTTTTCCGGTGAGGCCGCGGTAATCGATGTCGTAGTCGCTGCCGATGGCGATCACTTGATCCACGTCGATATCATACAGCAACGGGCAATTGCCCAGAGGACCGATATCGACCGTGGCGGTGAAGGTGCTGCCCTGATGTTCCAGGCTCGACACCTGTATGTCCCCGCCGAGTCGTTGCGCCAGTTGCCGGGAAATGTTCAGGCCAAGGCCAGTGCCGCCATAACTGTGTGCGGTACCGGATCCAGCCTGGGCAAACGCGTCGAACACATGATCGAGATCGCTAGCGCGGATGCCGACTCCGGTGTCGGTGATGCAAAATGCGATTTGATGCGAAGCTTTGCGGTACTGTACGCTGACTGATACATGCCCTTGTTCGGTAAACTTGATGGCGTTGCCGATTAGATTGATCAGAATCTGCTTCAGCCGGGTGGCGTCCGTGATGATATGTTTTGGCAGCGGTAACTGGTATTCGACCTTGAGGTTTAATTTCTTCTGGTGCGCGCGGGTGATCAGGACGTCCTGAACTTCTGTGAGCAACAGCACCGGAGATACCGGCAGGTATTCGAGTACCAGTCGCTTGGCTTCAATTTTTGACAAGTCGAGGATGTCGTTGGTGATGTGTTGTAAATGTTTGCTGCTGTGAATAATGGCCTGCAGATCGTGAGCGCGTTGTTCCGGCCCGGAATTGTTGTCCAACAACATTTCAGAATAGCCAAGAATAGCCGTAAGTGGCGTACGAATTTCGTGACTCATGCTGGCCAGGAATTTGCTTTTCGCCTCGCTCATCGCCTCGGCGGTTTCCTTGGCGCGCGCCAGTTCCTGTTCATAGGTTTGCCGCTCCAGCATGACACTGATCCAGCTTCCCATCAGGTTCACCAGGTCCGTGTCCAGGGTGGTAAAAGCTTCCGTATGCGGTGCTCGGTTGGAAAAGTTCAACGTGCCGAATTTTTGGCCGTGTACCTTGATGGTGGTGCCGATGTAAGCTTGTACGCCCAGAAAACGCGCGGCTGAATGTCGCTGGTAATTCGATTGGGAAATATGGTGCAGGGCGATCGGACCGTTGCTGGCGAAAGTGATGTTGCAGAATGTCTTGTCCAGGGGCCATACCATGCCGCGCTGCAGACCGAGTTCGGTTGGTGCGACGGTGTTCAAAAAGGTGGAGGTGTTTTGCACCGGGTCCAGGCGGCCTACTTTGCCGACTTCCATGTTCAGCAAGCGGCACCCCAGGCGCAAGGTTTCGGTTACTTGTTCGTCCAGAGTAAGGTCGGAACGTGCGGAAACTTCATACAGGGCTCGAATGCGTTCGCCCTGGGCAGTCAGCAGGGATTCGGTTCTGCCGGTGCGTTGGACGATAACCGTGGCCAGCCCAATTAATACAACGCCGATGAAAGCGAGGAGGTAGAACGCGTCATGGCTGACGCCCGGAGGCATGTTCGGTTGATCCAGGTTGCGCAGCAGCAGTGCCAGCAACGCGCCCAGCAGCGCCAGGATGGCCGAGGTACCGACCATGATTAACGATTTCGAGCGATACCGGTTTGGTAACGGCATACGACCCTCGTAATGTTTTGATATGTGCTTTCTACAAGAACTATTGTGTGGAATAAATGGTACAATAGACGCCATTTAAGCTTACCTAGAATCACGGATTTTGATTTAGAATTCAACAAAATCTCAGGAGATTTTCCAGGACTTTATCCAAGCCCCCAGCCTCTGGATGAAATCTGATAAATCTCTGAAATATAGGGTAACGTAATCGATGGACGGCGCCCAGCCCGCCATACCGCAATTTTTCCTGGGCAACACTTGATTTTAAGGTGGTTATCGTGAAATTTGATGTTGATGCATTCAGCGCCTGGGAACATAAATCCATTACCCTGTTGGGCATGTCGGGAGTTGGCAAAACCCAATTGTCCAATATCCTAATGCGCGAAAACTGGTTCCACTATTCCGGAGACTATCGTATCGGTACCCGGTATCTCGACGAGCCGATTCTGGACAATATCAAATTGCAGGCCATGCAGGTGCCCTTTCTGCAGGAGTTGTTTCGCAGTGATTCGATCTACATCTGCAATAATATCACCGTGCACAACCTCAATCCGGTGTCGAGTTTCCTTGGCAAGCTGGGTAATCCGGAATTGGGGGGCTTGCCGCTGGCGGAATTCAAGCGGCGTCAGGATTTACACCGCGAGGCGGAAATCGCCGCGATGAAGGATGTGCCTGCCTTTATCACCAAAGCCCAGGAAATCTACGGCTACAAACATTTCATCAATGATGCCGGCGGCAGTATTTGCGAACTGGATGATCCGCAAGTGTTGGACATTCTCAGTCAGCATACCTTGATCCTTTATATTCAGGCTTCGAAGAATGACGAAAGCGAGTTGATTCGGCGCAGCGTGGCGGCGCCGAAACCGCTTTACTACCGGGAAGCGTTCCTGGACGAGCAATTGGCGCTGTACATGAGCGAACGGCAGTTACCCTACGTGGCCATGGTTGATCCTGACGATTTTGTGCGCTGGGTGTTTCCCCAGTTGTTTTACGCGCGCATACCTCGCTATCAGGCCATTGCCGACAAGTACGGCTATAGCATCACGACCGCGGAGCTGGCCCGGGTGAAAGACGAAGGTGATTTCCTGCGTCTGGTGGCGGCTGCCGTGGCACGCGGAAAATAACTCAGGACCACTGCCGTCATGCCTATCGTTGCGCATAACCAACTACCAACTTTCGCCCGTTTGCAATTGGAAGGGGAAACGGTGCTGACGCCGGACAAGGCGCGGCATCAGGACATCCGGGAAATGCATATCGGGTTGTTGAACATGATGCCCGATGCGGCATTGGCGGCTACTGAGCGCCAGTTTTTCCGCCTGGTGGGCGAGAGTAATTTGATTGTGCAGTTTTATGTGCATCCCTTTACGATTCCGGCTGTACCGCGCAGCGCCGAAGCGCGTGCCTATGTGGAACGCTACTACGATAATTTCGAACAGATTCGTAAAGACGGTCTGGACGCGTTGATTATCACCGGCGCCAACGTGACGCAACCGAACCTGGCGGCGGAGCCGTTTTGGGAGCCGTTGATCGAGGTGATCGACTGGGCGGTCGACAACGTGACATCCACGCTGTGCTCCTGTCTGGCAACGCATGCCGTAATGCAGTTTCGTTACGGTCAGAAACGTCGCCATATGGATGCTAAGACCTGGGGTGTCTACGGGCATCGGGTGCTGGAGCGCGCGCACCCGTTGGTGAATGATGTCAACACGGTGTTCGATGTGCCGCACTCAAGATTTAATGACGTCAGCCGGGAACAGTTCGAGGCCAGCGGCATGAAAGTCCTGGTGGCCAGTGAAGCGGCGGGGGTGCACCTGGCGGTCAGCGAGGACCTGTTTCGCGTGATTTTTTTTCAGGGTCATCCGGAGTATGACACGGTCAGTCTGCTCAAGGAATTTAAACGCGAGGTGGGTCTGTTCAACACGGGCCGGCGCGCGGATTTTCCGCCGTTTCCGCAGAATTATTTCAATTTACAGGTGGCAGCCATTCTGGATGAATACCGGGATCGTTTGCTGCACGCGCGCGCCAGTGGCGGCGTATTGCCGGAGTTTCCAGAAGCACTGATCGTGCCGCGTCTGGACAACACCTGGCACGATACCGCGGAAGCGGTAATCAATAACTGGATTGGCATGGTCTACCAGACAACCAATTTCGATCGCAAACTCCCCTTTGCCGAAGGCATCGACCCGGACGATCCTCTGCAATTACGGTCCGTGTTGTAAGTCGGGATAAACCGCGGATAGCGCCTGGCAGATGCCTTGGGGGCGGCGCCAATGCCACCCCCAAGGCAACCAGGACCGAGACCGAGTTCACAGGCTATTCGATGGGACGCAGCCGGATCTCGATGCGCCGGTTCAAGGCACGACCCTCCGGCGTATCATTGGCCGATACCGGCTGGGTTTCACCAAAAGAAACGGCCATCAACTTCTCGCTGGTCACACCCGATACTTCGAGTAAATGCACCACGCGGGAGGCACGGGCGCCGGCCAAATCCCAATTAGTCGGGTAGACCTTGGAAAGACCGCCGGAGATGGGGATGTTGTCAGTATGGCCGGCTACGACGGTCTGGTAGGCGATGTCTTTTAATTCCTGACTCACCTTGCGCAGCACTTCGATACCGCCCTTGTTCAATTCCGCCGATCCGGAATCAAACAGAATCTCCTGGGAGAGGTTCAGGTTGATGCCGTCCTTCATTTGTTGAATCTTCACCTGGTTGGCGTTCAGTTCCTTGTTGAGTTTCGATACCAGTCCGTCATAGACCTTGCGGTTCTTCTGCTGTTGTTCTTCCAGTTCTTTGAGTTTTGCCTCTTTTTCTTCCAGAGACAGGGCGGCCTGTTGCAGTTGTTCGTCCCTGGCCCGCAGTTCCTCCGCGGTCAAATCCAGCTGCGAGGAAGCATGTTGAAGTTTTTCCTCTTTATCCATCAATACCATGGACTTCTTGCCAAGTTTCTCGGAAGTTTGATTCAGTTGGCTACTGACCTGGTTGTTCTGACGCTCCAGTTCCGTGACGCGATTCTGCAGCATTTTATTATTGCTGTTGAGGGCGCTTTTTTCCTTCAATACCGCTTCATAATCGGCTTTGGCCGCATCATAGGCCGACTGTGAAACGCAACCGGTAGTTGCCAGTAAGCTGGCGAACATTATTGTGCTGAGCCAGCGATAGGTTGGCCGCAGGTAGTTTTGCATCGTTTCCTCCTGGTTCTGTTGCAGGTGTCGACAACCGGGGGCAGCTGTTCCGGGTGCGGCACGGTTGATAGATAAATGATCCACGTTGTGTGGGGTGACGGCGCATGCCATCGCGAATTATCACCACAACATAATATAGACAAGCTTAACGCATTTTTCTGCCAAATTATTCTTAATCGTGCTTAAGAAATTTCGGGGTACGGCGCTGGCGTGGTGCTGCGACCACCACGAGGTGATGCTGATAATGGAGCGGTGCTTGGTGACCGGGAACGGTGCGGGGTTACCAGCGAACTTTGACGCCGATTTTCATCAAGCGTTGTTGCGTCTCGGATCTGTCAGAATCCAGCGACATGCCAAGGGCATCGTCAAACGTCCGAACTTTCAGTTGGGCGCCCAGGTAGGACATGCCGAACTGATATTGCATGCGCGGGTGTCGATGAGCGGTCAAACCGTCGGCGAGGTTGTTGCCCTGGAGCTTTTTCAGTCGAATAACTTTCTCGGGAAATATGGCATTCAGCAGTACTTTGCCCAGTTCGCTGCGCTGTACACGATTATTGGTTTTTTGCTTATCGTTGCGGTCGTTGTAGCGATCCGACAGGATATTGTTCTGATCCCGATGGGACATTTGCCAGGTCGCGGTAAATTGCGGCGAATCCCAGAAATCATCCATGGTATTTGCAAAGGCCGTTCCCGGCATACAGGCCATCACCAACGGTGTTATGGCAAGCAGTCTGATTCTATTCCCTAGGTCTTTCATGGTCCGTTCCTCGTCGGATTTTGGATACCGACTCACAGTGAGGGTTGGGTTGCGTCTTAATCTTCCTTAATATTGACTTTAGGTTCAGGTGGACTCAGGCGCAGTACCTTATTCACTGGAAAAAATGTGAACTACTTCTCAACTAAGATTCTACTTAACATAAAGCGCGGGGGGTAATTAAGAATTGTTAGCTTATGAGCCTGTTTAGTATCCCGTTATTATATGATAATGGTTTATAGATCAATAACATGATAAAGCCATATAATAATAGTAAGATAACCATATCACGCTGTGTTATAAGGGAGATCCAGTGCGTAGGTGATAAATTGCATGAGCGGTCCCAGGGCCTTAAACGTGGCCGCCACTTCTTCGGGGAATTTATCCGTCGTTACCAGCCGGGAATCCACTGTCCTTATGGCAAAAAGACTTTTACGCCGCAGGTCATCCAGGTGTGGATGCTGGGGATCATAACCGCGCGGCGCTCGTTGCAGCTGATCGCCTTCGATCCCCGGAAAATGGTCACGGAAACTTTTCGCTTGTTTAATGCGCGTCCACTGCTTGGGATTGTCGGCGATGGTGTCACGAATGCGGTTGAGCACCGGTGTGGGTGGGCGCCAGATGCCGCCGCCAAAAAAAGTCTGTTTCGCTTCGATGTGCAGGTAAAACCCCGGCGCATGCGCGTCTTTGCCCGCGACATGCCGGAAGTGACAGCCGATATGCTCCTTGTAGGGGGTTTTATCGTTAGCGAAGCGAGTATCCCGATAAATGCGAAACATCGAGCCGCCGTTGGGGCGAGGATCCGCGATGAAACAATCGGAGATCCTGGCGAGCCGGGGGGCCATGGCCTCGATGAAGGCGCACATGGGCTGCACAATATTGGCGCGGTATCGTTCTTTATTAGTGTTGAACCACTCCCGGTTGTTATTGCGGTGCAATTGTTTTAAGAAAACCAGAGCGTCCGGCGGCAAGCCGGTGAATGTTACGGGTGACATGGGTGCTTCCTTATCGCCGATGTGTCGTCATGATCCAGGTGTAGTTTTCGGATATCAGCGCTGGTGCGGTAATGGTAACGTGGTAATAAACTGCAGATATTCCGGTTGCGCCCAATCTCTGCCGCCTAGTACCAGATAGCGCAGCTTGCCTTGTGGATCGACCAGAAACGTGGAAGGCAAGCCGCGCGGTTGCCAGCGTTCGGTCACCTGGCCGTCCAAGTCCATCAACGGAACCAGGTTCGGTGCCGCCACGCCCATGAAGTTGAACACCGTATCCTCGTTTTCCGCTGTGTTGATCACAATAATGTCGATGGGCAGGCCGGGCTGTTCTGATAATTTCTGGATGGTGGGCATCTCCCGGCGGCACGGCGCGCACCAGGAAGCCCAGAAGTGCACGAACGCCCAGCGTCCCGTGATGGGTAACGAGGGTGCGGCGTCGCCATCGATGGTGCGCAGGGGCAGGGGTGGCGCCGCGGCGCCATCCAGTACGATGACACCCCGTGGCAGATCGGCGCCACTGGCGGTGCCGGCCAGCGCCAGCGTCAGCAGCAACAGCAGATTGCCGTATAGGTGGCGCTTACTTCTTACATTGCACATTTTCAAATTTGACCGTTACTTGACCTGCATCCCGGTTTTGACCGAGCGCGAATATCGCTTCCACGGTGAACGGTTGTTCCACCTCGGGTAAGGTAATATTGCCGCCCACCGATTCGTTGGGCAATAGATTTCGTTGTTCCGGCAGCAAAGTCCAACCGAAGGTCGCCTGATGCGCCAGCGGCAGCTTTATCTCTTGCCAGGTGGCGCGCCATGCCGCGCGTGTGATCCGGGGTATTGGATCAAACTCCGTATGGAAACGCCACTGACTCAAATCCAGCCAGACCACTTGTGTGCCGGTGTTGCGCATCAGCACGGTCACGAAGCAGCGATTACGGATTTCCTGGCGGGCGCGGGCATCGAAGCCCCGGCCTTCATAGAATGCCGACATCTGCTCCGGGGCGCGGCTAAGGACCTGCAGGCTGAACCACTCATTCTGTATCTTGGAGGTTTCCTCAGGTTCGGCGGCGTAGCCATAAAGGGGCAGCAGTAACGACATGATCATGCCGAAGCGACATTTATTGTACACTTTACCTGGCGTTCGCATCATGACAGGGTAAGACTCCGGTCTATAAACAGCTTTCAGGGCAATGGCGCAATGACGAGATTACCAAGCTATCAGGCAAACCTTCACAAGGCAATGGCATGAGCAGCGACAACGTGCCTGGTATCGGTGTTGGCGCCCTGATCATTCGGGAGCGTAGGGTGTTATTGGTGCAACGGGATGTCGCCCCCCATGCGGGTATGTGGACGGTGCCTGGCGGCAAGCTGGAGTGGGGTGAGACGCTGGCCGAAGCGGCGGTACGCGAAGTGCGCGAAGAGACCGCGGTTACCGTAAGTGCGGGCGCGCCGGTTTATTTGCTGCAATTGCTGGCCGTGTCATCGGGTTATCATTATGTCATTATCGATTTGCTCTGCCATTACCAGCGGGGTGAACCGGTCGCCGGCAGTGATGTCAGGCAAGCCGCATGGATTTCCCTGGATGCTTTATCCGGTGTGCCGGTAGAAGCTCAAACCTTGCGCATGCTCGAACTCCAGGTTCGAGGTGCGTTGCCTGAATTTAATAATCCGATTCAGGAGATGACCGATGCCTAACTACTGGTATGGGGTTTTTTCCGCGGTGTTGCTCTGGTCCGGATATGCACCCAAAGAATATTTCACCTGGTTCTTGGAAGTTTTTCCGGCGTTGCTGGGGTTCTTGATTATGTGGATTACCCGCAAACGATTCCCGCTGACCGCACTCGTTTATGCATTGGTCCTGGCGCACTGTGTCATTCTAATGGTGGGCGGTCACTATACCTATGCGGAAGTGCCCTTGTTTGATTGGCTTCGGGAGCTGCTGGCGCAGGAGCGCAATAACTATGACAAGCTTGGTCATTTCGCCCAGGGCTTCGTGCCTGCGCTTGTGGCCCGGGAAATCATCCTGCGTAAAAAAGCAGTCAATGGTCGGGCGTGGACGGGATTCTTTGTGATCACCACGTGCCTGGCGATCAGCGCATTTTACGAATTGGTGGAATGGTGGGTGGCATGGTTCTCCGGTGAGTCGGCGGAGGCGTTTCTTGGTACCCAAGGCGATATTTGGGATACCCAATCCGATATGTTCCTTGCGCTGATCGGTGCCGTCAGTGCGCTGCTGACGCTCAGTGGCATCCATAACAGGCAGTTGATCCAGTACGGCGTGACGACGGAAAAATTATAAGGTCCTTGGCGGATCATCCGGTGCGCACCAAAACATAAAATCTGCAACGGCATCATGCATGGTGCCGCCGTCGAGGCGCCGGGTATCCCACGGTATACCTGGTGTCTTGGCGGCATTATTTTTTACCCGAGCGTTACCCAGTGGTTGATCTTAATATAAGCATTTGCTAATATTCTCGCCTGATTCGGGGCCGGCAGGTCGGTGTTATTCATTCAACAGGGTATGGGTATGGCGAAAACATGTGATTTAAGCTTTCAACAACGGAGTCTTTTTCAACAGGGATATCAACGGTTTAGTTCCGCGGAGCTGAAGCAGCTGGAATGGGGGCTGCGTTTTACGCCTGCCGCCTGCTCGCTGTTAACGCTGCTGGCGTTGGTTTATCAGTCGCCCTACGGATTGTTGGTTGTTGCCAGCTTAGGGGTTTGGGCGTTTTTCTTCCCCGCCAAACATCCCATGGATCTCATCTATAACCACGGTGTCCGGCACTTGTTCGGCGCGATAGCGTTACCGGAAAATCCTCTGCAACGGCGTCTGGCATGTTTCGCTGCCGGTATCATGAATTCTGTGGCCGCCCTATTACTGCTGATGCAGTTGCCGATGGCAGCCTGGATTGTGGGTGGCAGCTTGCTGGTATTGCAGGTTGTTGTGATCAGCACGCATTTTTGCACCTTATCCTGGATGTACGAGGGTTTGATGCGCATGTTGGGTAAATGGCACGCGCCAGTGGCCCTGCACGAAGCCAAGGCCTTGCTGGATCGAGGCGCGCTTCTGGTGGACGTGCGCAGTCCCAATGAATTCGCCCGCGAATCCATCAGTGGTGCCATCAATCTGCCGCTGGAGGAGTTGCACCAGCATCTGGATAAGTTCAAGGAGGCAACTTGCCTGTTGTTCTGCAACAGCGGTGCGCGCAGCCATCTCGCCCAGCAAAAACTGGCGGGTGCGGGCGTGCGTGAAGCGTTCAATCTGGGCGCTTTCGGTCGCGCTAAAAGCTTGTTGGAAGTGGCCGGCTAAACCGGTGGCAGGGCGGAGCCGGGCAGAGCGCAGGTGCTGACGCCAGTTTCATCGTACCCTGATCGGGGATCGCGCGAGTCTGCGGGTTTCCGGTCGCCGGCGTCTACCGAGATAAGCGTTTTTTCGGCGGTCGCGGATCGAGGCGCATTCGAGGTCAGGGTATGATGGTCAGTGTCGGGCGGGAATGGTGCGGCATGTTTGCGCTTTGACGATTTGGAACCAGGAGTAAATTTATGAGTCGTGTAAAAGTATACAGTACCGGTACTTGCGTATTCTGTGAGAAGGCCAAAACGTCACTCAAGAAATGGGGTGTGGCCTTTGACGAGGTGCGTGTCGATCTCGATCGGGCGGGACTCAAGGAAATGCTGGAGGTCAGTAATCACGCGCGCACGGTGCCGCAGATTACCATTGACGGTAAGTGTATCGGTGGCTTTACCGAGCTCACGGAATTGCACATGGATGGCGAGCTTGACGAATTGATGGGCAAATAAACACCATCCCGGTCCACTCGCGTCAGGACCGTTGACGCTGAATGGCCAATGACAAAGCCCGGTACTGCGCCGGGCTTTGCGCATGGCGAGAATACTTACTTGGTCTTGATGGGCGGCCATTTGCCTCCAACCATGCCAATAGCATGGGAGGTGTGGCCTGTTGCGTGCAAATTGATAACGATTTCTCGGTAAGTATCGCTGCCCACCTGCCATTCACGGGCCGCACGTACAACACAATCCATACGCACCTCGGCGCAATCTTGTTCTGCATCGATGGGGGCTTCCAGAGCGGCTTCCACCGCTTTTTTAACACCGACGAGTTGCTTGTCGTCCAGGTTCAAACTGCCCAGCCATTGCGGCGAATTCAAGACCACGTCATCTGCCAGTAGTGCCTGGGATGTGGTCATTGCTAAAAATACCAAGCCGCAATAAATTCCTGTACGGTAACGCATGTAAACCTCCCCTGAATCATTATTGTCATAACCTCGGGCGGCATTGGGTGCCGCCCGTTCTCCGCTGTGGCAGCGGAGCCTATCTTTCTACCACGGGTTTGGAACGAGGGTCAAATCGGTCCCCGTATGTAACGCGCGCTTGCTGAATTAGTGGCCGAGTTGGTCAGCTGCGCGGGTAGAGATTGTTGCCTTGGCGTCGAAATTCCACCGCTTTTTCCTCCAGTGCCCGGGCGTGATCGACATCGAGTGTAGCGGCATGCTCGCGGATATCCTGGGAAATTTTCATCGAACAGAACTGGGGTCCGCACATGGAGCAAAAGTGCGCGGATTTATGCGCAGCCTTAGGCAGAGTTTCATCATGGTATGCCCGGGCGCGGTCGGGATCGAGCCCGATATTAAATTGATCCTCCCAGCGGAATTCGAAACGAGCCTTGGACATGGCATTGTCACGTGTTTGCGCACCCGGATGCCCCTTAGCCAAGTCCGCCGCATGGGCGGCAATCTTATAAGTAATAATGCCTTCCTTGACGTCATTCCGGTCGGGCAGGCCCAAATGTTCCTTCGGGGTGACATAACATAACATTGCCGTGCCAAACCAGCCGATCATCGCCGCGCCGATGGCGGAGGTGATGTGGTCGTAACCCGGCGCGATATCGGTGGTGAGCGGGCCCAGGGTATAAAAAGGCGCTTCACCGCAAAGTTCCAGCTGTTTGTCCATGTTTTCCTTGACCATGTGCATCGGGACATGTCCCGGGCCTTCGATCATGGTCTGCACGTCGTGACGCCAGGCGATCTGTGTCAATTCACCCAGAGTCTTTAATTCACCGAACTGAGCGGCGTCATTGGCGTCGGCAATGGATCCCGGACGCAGGCCGTCGCCCAGGGAAAACGCAACATCGTAGGCCTTCATAATGGCGCAGATTTCTTCGAAATGGGTGTACAGGAAATTCTCCTGATGGTGCGCCAGACACCACTTGGCCATAATCGAGCCGCCACGCGACACGATGCCGGTCCTGCGCCGCGCGGTCAGCGGAATGTAGGGTAACAACACACCGGCGTGAATGGTGAAGTAGTCCACGCCTTGTTCTGCCTGTTCGATCAAAGTGTCGCGTACCACTTCCCAGGAGAGCTCTTCCGGTTTACCGGCGACTTTCTCCAGCGCCTGGTACAAAGGCACGGTACCGATGGGCACCGGTGAATTGCGGATGATCCATTCTCGTGTTTCGTGAATATGCTTGCCCGTGGACAAGTCCATGATGGTGTCCGCGCCCCAGCGTATGCCCCAAATCATTTTGTCCACTTCCTCGTCGATGGACGAAGACAGGGCGGAGTTCCCCAGGTTGCCGTTGATTTTCACCAGGAAATTGCGCCCGATGATCATGGGTTCCAGTTCCGGGTGGTTGATGTTGGCAGGAATAATAGCGCGGCCGCGGGCGATTTCTTGGCGTACGAACTCCGGGGTGATGATGTCCGGGATGCGGGCGCCCCAGTTTTCTCCCGGATGTTGCTGCGACAAATTGTCGCGGGTGGCTTCCAGAAGTTGGTTTTCCCGGATCGCGACAAATTCCATTTCCGGGGTGATGATACCCCGGCGGGCATAATGCATTTGCGTCACATTGGCGCCGTCATGGGCGCGCCGTGGTTGCCGTTGATGGCCGGGAAAACGCAGTGCGTCCAGGGACGAATCCGCCGCCCGCTGTTGTCCATAGTGCGAGGTTGGCGCCGGCAGTGTGAGCGTATCGCCACGCTCTTCGATCCAGCCGGTGCGCAGCGCAGGCAAGCCCTGGCGAATGTCGATTTGCGCGTGGTTGTCGGTGTAGGGGCCGGAAGTGTCATAGACCACCAGCGGGGGGTTTTCCTCGCTGCCGTCCAGTGTGGGCGTGGCGCTCAGGGTAATTTCCCGCATCGGCACCAAGAGGTCGCGGCGGCTGCCCGTGATATGGATTTTTCGTGAACCTGCCAGGGGTTCGGCACGGTAAACAGTGGAGTTGATCAAATCTTCCGGTATGGCACTCATAGATTCCGTTACTTTGTCAGGGAATGCCGGCGGATAGGATGATGCTTTCCTACGCCGGCACGATCCGGTTCAGGTTCAAAGGGTATTTCTCAGCCTGCAAAACCAACCAATTGGTAGTGGTAATGCTGCAGGCACCCCCAGCACAACTTGGAAACCTATCTTATAAACTGCTTTTTTGCAAGTACGGACCTCGGCGCGTATCGGGGTGACTTGCCTAAGAAGGTAAAACAGCTTACCCTTTTCAGCCTGGTTTTCGGGAGAGGGTTATGAATCTTATGGATTTTGAAAATGCTCGCTTTAACATGATCGAGCAACAGATTCGGCCGGCCGAGGTGCTTGATACCAAAGTCCTTGAGGTCATCGCGCGGACACCGCGGGAAGAATTCGTGCCATTGGCTTATCGTAAATTGGCCTTCGTCGACACCCACATCCCCCTTGGTCGGGATCAGGTGATGATGACGCCGATTCAGGAAGCGCGCATCCTGCAAGCCTTGCAGATCAAGAAAACCGACAAGATCCTGGAAATCGGTACCGGCAGCGGCTATCTCACCGCGCTGCTGGCGCGTATGGGTGCGCACGTTTATAGTGTCGATATGTTTCAACCGTTCATCAGCGATGCGCAAAGTAAGTTGACGCGCGCGGGCATTACCAATGTCACCTTGGAAGTCGCGGATGCCAACAGTGGTTGGGATACGCACGCGCCCTATGACGTGATCGTCGTTACCGGTTCCCTGCCTTTGATGCCGGATGCGTTGAAGCATGCGCTGACCCTGGGTGGCCGTTTGTGCGCGATCGTCGGTGACGCGCCGGTGATGGAGTGCCGGCGTTATACCCGTCTGGCCCACAAAGACTGGCGCTGCGAAGATATTTTCGAAACGGAATTGCCGCCGCTGATCAACGCGCCGCAACCGCAACGCTTCGTGTTTTGAAGGGACAAGACCGTGGTAACCGGGGAATCTATTGCGGAGGGCAATGTGCTGTCGGTCAATCAGATAACTGCAAAAGAGCTCAAGGCCAGCCTTGATCGTGGCGCGCAGGATGATGTGTTGTTGGATGTGCGCGAGCCCTGGGAATTTCACACCTGTCATTTGCAGAACAGCACCCATATGCCGATGGGCAAGGTGTGGCATGCCTTCCGGGAGCTGGACCCGCGGCGTCGAATCGTCGTGATTTGTCACCATGGTGTGCGCAGTGAGCGGGTCTGCGTGTATCTCTCGCAGCACGGGTACCAGCGGGTGGTGAATTTACAGGGTGGCTTGAATGCCTGGTCCCGGGATGTCGATCCTGACATGCCGACCTACTGATAGCGGTCAGATTTCTTTTTCGTTTGCTCTAGCGAGATTATTATGTCATATGTGCGAATATTCACCGTGCTGATTCTGGCAACGGTGTCGGGATCTGCCCTGGCGGAAGATCTAATGCAGGTTTATCAGCAGGCTGTGACGCAGGATACGCAATTGCGTATTGCCAATGCCCGTTACCAGAGCGTGCTGCAGGAAACGCCGCTGGCCACCTCCCGATTCATGCCAAATTTGTCCGCGCAAGCGGCCTACAATCATTATCACACGGATACTTATACGAAAATTTCGGAATCCGGTGAAAGCTACGAGACCACCTCCTACGGTGTCACGCTTTCGCAACCGTTGATTCACATCGACGCGTTCAGTCAAAGCTCCCAGGCGAAAAAAGTCGTCATGAAAGGCGAAGTTGATCTGCAGACGGCGCGTCAGGAGTTGATCGTGCGTGTGGCGGAACAGTATTTCGAGGTGCTGGCGGCAAAGGATAATCTGCGTTTCGCACGCTCGGAAAAGTCCGCCATCGAGAAGCAATTGGAGCAGACCAAGCAACGGTTCAACGTCGGGTTGATTGCCATTACCGATGTGCACGAAAGCCAAGCTCGCTTCGATCTGGCGGTGGCCAGGGAAATCGACGCGGAAAACCGGGTGGCGAACGCCCATGAGGCCCTGCGTGAAGTCACCGGACAGTATTACAAGGATCTGGCGGGTTTGGCAGTGGACACGCCCTTGTTGCCGCCGCAACCGGCGGCTATCGATTCCTGGGTTGACTCGGCCATGAAACAAAATCTCAATTTGCTCAGCAAGCAATGGGACGTGGATATCGCCCAGGACGGTATTGGTTTGCAGCGGGCGGTGCGTTATCCCGGCATGGACCTTGTCGGTCGTTACTCCGTGGTTGACGAGAGCCAGCGCGTTAACGGCGTGGAGGTCGACAACGCGTCATTCAGTGTGCAGGTGAACTGGCAGATTTACCAGGGGGGTGCCGTCGGCGCCCGTGTGGAGAGGGCGCGTCAGGAGACGGTATTGGCGCAGGAATCGCTGGAAGCCGCGCGGCGCGCGGTGTTGCGCAACACCCGTGACGCCTATCTGGGTGTGCTGGCCGGTATCAGCCGAGTCAAGGCCTTCAATCAGGCGGTGGTGTCGAACAAGAGCGCGCTGGAAGCGACCGAGGCCGGTTATGACGTCGGCACCCGTACCACGGTTGACGTGCTGGATGCCCGCACCGCTTTATTTCTGGCCCAGAGTAATTACTCCCAATCCCGCTATGACTACATTCGGGCGACGATTCGACTGAAGCAGGCGGTAGGTACCCTGAGTGAAACCGACATCGCGCAAATCAACACCTGGTTGGGTCCCGACGCACGATGAATCAAGGCGCCGGCCTGTTGTGTGTACGGCAGGAGAGCGTCCTGATGGTGGTCGATATGCAGGAACGGTTGCTTGCAGCAATGCCGGAGCCGGAGCGCGATAACGCCCTGCGGTTCAGCGCCACGTTGGTGCGTGCCGCGCAGGCGCTCGACATACCGGTGGTCAGCACCACTCAGTATCAGCGTGGCCTGGGGTCGGTACACGCTTCCCTGGCGCCGCTATTGCCGGCGCCGGCCTTTGATAAAACCAGTTTTTCCTGTGCCGGCGCGCCGGATGTGATGGCGCATCTGAGTGCTTTGCGGCGGTCGCAGGTGATTTTATGCGGTGTCGAAACCCATGTCTGCGTGTTGCAGACCGCGCTGGAATTGCAGGCGCGCGGGAAAACCGTGTTCGTGGTCGAGGATGCGGTTGCCTCGCGCAGCCGTGATAACCGGCGCAATGCCTTGCGCCGCCTGGCGCGGTCCGGCGTAGTGATCAGCAACACCGAGTCCGTGGTGTTCGAGTGGCTGCGTGACGCCCGTCATGACGCCTTCAAAGAGTTATCCGCGTTAATTCGTTGACCCCGTGGGGTGCCGTATTACGCACTGGCTTCTTGCTGCGTAGGGTGCGTATTACGCACCGGTTTGTTACCCGGAACAGGGCGGCACGCTAGATTCTTCGTTGCATTCAAAAAACTACGGTGCGTAATACGCACCCTACACGACATGCGGCGCGGTTCTGCGTGGGGTGCGCGTTACGCGCTGGCTTCTTGCTGCGTGGGGTGCGTATCACGCACTGGCTTTTTACTGCGTGGGGTGCGTATCACGCGCTGGCT
>JAHECY010000066.1 GCA_024641505.1 Gammaproteobacteria bacterium | reverse complement strand
GAGGGCGGCATTTTGCAGTATACTTGCGGCGTTTTTTCCCCATGCTGGAGTAGCTCAGTCGGTAGAGCAACTGATTCGTAATCAGTAGGTCGGAGGTTCGATTCCTCTCTCCAGCACCATTAATTTATGTATTTCAAATGCTTATAATTCGTCAAATTTTTGCCAGCAATTCGTTAGCAAATCAATAGCAAATCAGATCGCGTTAACCTCGATCCACTTAACTTCATGACGGGACAGATAAAGCGTGGTCATCTCTTCTGTTTGGTGTCCTAGTAATAGGTTAATCCACTTTTGCGGATATCCCGCTTGCTCGTACAGTTTCGCACCGAGGGCGCGTATCTCATGAAAGCTGGGGCGCTCCCGAGGAGGCAAGTCGGAGCAGATACCAAGTCTGTCGCGAACTTCGGAGAATGCCTTGGTAATCGAGCCTGGAGACATCGGTTTACCGACAAAAGGACGTCGAGCAGTGTTGCCGTAATGGAGGAGGTGCTGAACACCGACTATATCCTTGCACCGTTCAATAACTTGTCCAAGTGCCACTCCTTCTAGATTAACATCAAGACTAATTCGCAGTGGCGCACCGGTCTTGTGCTGTTGGAATTGTAACGCACTAGCGACGACATCCTGACGGCGGAACCGGGTTAAATCCTCACGTCGCTGCAAACTAATTAAGGCCAGTTCCATCGCACGTTGGTAACCAGATTCGCTAGCCGCGTGAATCATACGATAGGCCTCAGGTGTCAACCGCTGGCGTTTTACCGCGGCTGCTTTTGGTAACGTTGCTACGGCCGGATTGGTTGCTTCAAGTGGTCTAACACCTTTTGCAATTGCATGTTTGAAAATCAGGATTAATACTGAACGATACAGATTGGATTGCCGATCGGGGAAGGTGTCCAGGAAGGTCGCGATTGGCATTACCCCCACGGAAGCGATATCTTCATGATTTAGCCGTGTGGCTATATGTTTCAGTTTGTTTTTATAATCGCGCAGAGTTGATATGGCTAAACCAAGTCCCGGCAGAATGTCATTCTGAAATGTCTTAGCGAAAGCAGCTATCGTGACAACGCCAGCTACCTTATTTACGTAGTCGGGCGATCTGGTAAGGCGATCATTTAATATTCGGGCTGCAGCTTTTGCCTTGGCAAGATCGATACCCATGCGGGTGAACTTCCCCGTGATTGGGTGTTTGTATCGATATCCACCGTTAGTTGGGTCGAGATACAAATTATCGACGCCGGTGTGATATTTACGGGTACGTGGCATCATCAGACAATACTCGATCAATTAAAGATTGGACAAGTGCATCTTGATAAACGGGGCGATTGGGATCGATGAACCAACGTGACCCATGTCTTTCAACATGGTACGGAAGCTCGCCGCGCTCGGCCCATCGGCGTAGCGTCAGCGGAGTGGGTCGAGATTCATCCGCATAATGATTTTTTGCCCAGAGATTTAATTTTGAGAGTGCCATAAACTGTTAGTTTCCTCGAAATCTTTGATGGTGGTGTACCTTTTTTCGTTGGATAAAGAATTAGTCACAAACTAGATCGAAACATTATTTTGTTCGAACAACAAATGTATAACTCAGAAAATCAAGTTACAGAGAAAAATCAGTCATGCACAGAAACGCAGTGCGCACAAGATGGGTAATCTGGATTGTCGTGTGACTCAGTTGGACCCAATCGATCGTGATCGATTGGTGGTAGTGGGCGGTGGACACCGCAAAAAAAATATACAACAAAGACTTAATGTTTGCAAGTGCCACCATCCAATCTATTCACGATGTTGTTTTTTTAGGGCTCAGTGTGCATACCACGCCGCCATTCGTATGTACCACCGTATTATCCATTTTGCACAGTAACGCGGCAGCGATCAGGGGATATTGTTCGTTGCCAAACTGAGGGGGTGTAAATATTACCGTGTCGCCGACCATACATAGATCATGAGCTTTTTCGAGATCATGGATTTGACATAGGGTTTCAGTACCACTGCAAGCGGTAAGAGAAAGTAGTGCGGTAATTATCGTGTGATTTTTCATTGTAACCTCACATGGCAGGGCAGTCCCGGTTGGGCCTGGATAGAGTCAGATTACACGATTCCATAATTCTGCAACCTTTACCCTGGTTCGATCTCCCAAAGGTAAATGTTTGTATGCATAACAGATATTTTGATAGAGATACCTGGGAATAAAAATACCTACACGGGTTGTTACGCAGTGTAGGAAGATTACCCAACTACCGTCATTTTCAGCACAGGCATATCATCTGGAATAGGCTCTCCATTGAATCTAGTCTGTGTGGGTTGCAACAATGCTCCGTGAACAGGCGTGTTTATCTGGATAGGCGAACTCTCAAGCCGGTGTACACCGTTTTGTCTATCCAGGGTAAGTGATTGCGATGCCAGTTGGCGAGAGAGTTCAGCACGAGGCTTACCTGTGCCACAACGGGATAACCTTTCCAACAGCTCGGGGTGGTTATTTTCATATGGCAATAACAGTGGCGGCCGTAACGTGTGATGTATTCATCTGCCCAGGCATCGAGTGCATGTCTATCAAATGCCACTCCTTTTCTGCCAATGGGTATTTCAAGTAACAATGGTCGTACTTCCAACTTAAATCGATTTTTATCCATCCCTAGGTACCGAGGCGCACCTCTTAACCTGATAAAACGCGGTAATATATCCAATGCTCTCGTAGTGACTGTATTCATTTGCATATTCAATCTTATTTTATTCCAGTAGGTAAACCAAAAATCAGTGTTTGCAAATCTGCTGAAAATTCATCATCCTGGAATGAGTTTGTTGTACTGGAGTTATGTTTTCCATTGACTGTGATTAGGTTTTCAGAAATATCGCGATGCATCGGGCTATGACCACTACCAATCTTCAGTCCTAGCATAGCCAAGCTACGCAACAATTCGGCACGAGGGTGCGGCGACAGTGCCGCTAATGCCGAATACAAATCGGCATGAATGTCGGCGCGGATATGCAAATTAATGCGCAGCAGTGTCATGCCGTTGCGTCCAATTTGCTCATATAGCCTTCGCCAGCTATTTGGAAGCCGCGAACATTACTAAATGCAGGATTTTGTAGTATGCGAATTTTGGTCGGATTGAAATATGTTGTGATGGCTTCATAATATAAATGGGCGCCACCACCGACAATAACAACATTGTCAATGTCATTATCATCACCAATTTTATTTATCATATCGATCACTGCTTCTGAAATAACTGGCTTTACCGATTTTAATAATTCATCCATCGGTGTTCTCCGGCCATTGATCTTGATATATCCTTCTAGCAGTCCTCGTTCGATAAGTAAATGTTTGCTGAACGGTATTTTTAATTGATTGCTGATAATGCCTGCAATTGCGTGAATAATGGTATGGACACCGGCCATATTACTTCCACACCAGCGGGGATTTGGCTGTAGACCTCTGGTGACAAGCCAGTCGAGCGTGAAATAGCCTGGATCAATAACGAGATTAGTTTGATGACGCAATTGCGAATAACTATGTGATTCGTTTGCATAGTCGAGCAGGCCACCGATTGGTTGAGCCAGGACGAGAACATTTTTTACAAGGCAAGAAAAATCAGTATTGATGACATGTAAGCCTTGGAGGCGATGCTTGAGCCTTGTTTGGTGCGTGACTAATTGTGAAACAGGCAATCCGACCACCAGTAAATCTACGGTATCAGAACAGCAATACCACAGAACGCCGCGGAGGATGGCTAGGTAGCGATCTGATAAACAGTAATCAGTAATTAAATAACGCGGCGTATCATTCTTGATTAGAGTTACAACGTCCGGCCCTACTTCATAGGCATTCTCGTTAACCGACACACAAACCGTATTACGACGTGTCAGATAGCCCCCTGATAAATCAGCATGGCCTGCGATGGGAGCAAAGGAGGGGAACTCATTGCTCTGTGAAATTCCATTCGCATTTCGATATAAATATTTAGTTGAACCAAAGCCAATATCAACGCATAAAACACTCATAAACTACTCCTATGTATTAAAATTTATAAAATTTTGATATGACGTGCGTTTGGGAAGTCAATTCGACTTCCGCCGACAGATCTGTCGACAAGCAGAATGAACTACCTGGTGAACAGATGAATAAAGGTACTTGATGGAATGTGGATCGCAAATTTAAATGAAATTGCTATCCTTTTTTAGAGCGAGTTCCAATCGGCGCTAGCCGAGGGGAGATGGTGTGCTGCCACATCGTGGCGATTAAATTATGCCTAGAGATTTTAAAAAATCAAGTAATCTTTAAAAAAATGATATTTACTGACCTTACACGTCGTTAGCAACGTGTTTAAGTTCTGCACCGATTTTACCCCTAGTCGTAAACACGTCGTGACATTCAAGTTATATGAGGTATCCCAAATATATCGTATGAATTGTTTCTGCAGATAATGGTAATGCGGGGTACAGATTGTTGCCTTTATGAGGGACGGAAGAATATGTTAGGCAAATATCTGGTGACCGATCAGATTCTGGGTTTTATATAATTAGGTGGAGTCAATGTTTTGATCTGTCGGAAGAGGGGAAATTCTTTGGCTGATGTGGTATTTTGATACGTGACTTGGGACGAGCATTTTGTCCGCCGGAACGAGAGGTATATCAGAAGTAAAAATAACACATAAATACCAAGCACTTATTACTGATGCATGTCACGATGTCACAGAGATCACGGGGCGAAAAAAAGTCCGCAATAATAACTTGACGAGATCAATAAATTTGCTAGTCTATGTTCAAACATGGTCGATACGACCATCGTCGCTAGCTCGCTAGCCCACTGTTTCGCCGTTGTTCTACCATTAGGCGGCTGCACTACATCGAATTCACTGGACCAAAATGGACGTCAGTTAATTCACCTCAAACTTTCCGTTACTAACTTTGAAATCAGCGTGTTATCACATTGATTATCATAACCACTCGCGTCGCAGTATCAGCTAATTCCTGAGGATCCTGCGCCAGCACTGATTCAACAACCCATTTCAACCAAGCAATGGGTTGTTACTGCAACTCTGGCCAAAATAGTGAACCAACATGCCATCGCATCCAGACCTGTGCGTCCTGCTATGGCTTGCTTAGTTGGTCAATCAGCACCTGCTTGTTGGCAGAGCGGGTCTCCGACTGATGAGCTGTAGATAAACTATCTATTTCGACTTTCCATTAGAAACCGGTGAAAACACTGGATTTGCGTTTCGGGTAGAAATATCTAACGCCTATGTCGCAGAGCACTTACGTAACTTCGCCAAGAAATTAGGAGTGAAACTTCTCGTTTAACTGAGGTGGAACATGAATATTAATTTTAAGAATTGCTTACTTGTTATTTTGAAAAAACACAATCACCTGCATATGCGAGGAAATGGTATTGCAAGTTATGAGACGCAGCACAAGCGGATGGAAATACTATTTCAATTCTTTACGGTGTTAATTAATATGCTTGGATACAAAATACAGACGCCTCAAAATATAGGTGAGCGCCATATTATTGCAGTTGTAAATTATTGGGAGACACAGGGTATTATCGATCTGCCAACAAGGATTAGTGTTATTCGTGTGTTTTGCAAATGGATTGGCAAGGCGGGCATGGTGGAAAAATCAGATAAATATGTGATGAATAAAGATTTGGTGCGTCGTAAAACGGCTACGGATTGTGACAAATCATGGAGTGGCGCGGGCATTGACAAAAAAATGAAGATTGCTGAAGTGGGCTTGATAGATAAGCGTGTTGCCATCATTTTGGAGCTTATGGCTGAGTTTGGCTTGAGAATTAAAGAAGCGATGCTGTTGCGACCGCACATGGCTTATTTTACAGCTTACCTGGATGTGAACAGAGGGACAAAAGGTGGACGTGGTCGCATTGCGCCGATACTAAATGAATCACAGCACTATCTCATTGAGAGAGCAAAGAGTTTTGCTCCGATCAAAAGTGATTCGATGATCCCACGGGGTGTCAAATTTAGTAATTACCGTAAATATTTCTACCGCGTGTGTGATAAGGCGGGTATATCCCGTAAAAACGGTATCGTTCCTCACGGCTTGCGTCATGAAGCGGCGCACTCACAATATCGGGATCAAACCGGGGCGAATTGCCCAGTAAAAGGAGGAGTAGAAGGGGCGGTGGATTATAATTCAGATATACATGCACGGCAAAATATTGCTGAAAATCTTGGGCATTCACGCGTGCAAATCACATCGGTCTATTGCGGGCCAGTCATGCGGCAAAGGAAAAATAAAGATGAAAAATGAGGAACCTTCATTATGAGTTACGTTTCCAATGTGACTAACACGAATTATCACGCGTTGCGTGACTAGGGATGCCGGCTTTAAATTCATTTATTTATATTCTCTATCATGGCGGCGTCTGTTTACAAATAACGCCTTATTTCGTTGGATAAATCTTGAATCAATAAAGGAGTTGAATATGCAAAACCTTCCGACTGTACCCTTGCTGTCGACACTAAGTTTGGTAGGCACGAATCAAGTACGTGTCAGTCATGCTTCCATCGAAGCATTTCAACATATTTTTAATAAATTCAATATCCATCTCCGCACAATAAAAGACATGAACACGCTTGCCAAGGCTTATCAATGCTATTATCAATGGCTTGTGCAGATTCATTGAGGATAACTGCTGTACCTGATTTGCAGAGATTCAGTCATCCTCATCATTCAGTCTGGCAACCAGTATCTCGTGCATTTTGAACAAATCGTCGTCACTGGCGTTAAACACGCTGAGTTGTAATTTTTCTAATCTAGTTAGCGATGGTTTTTGTGAGAGGCGTTCGCTCACCACCGTTTTATACGTTTGATGGTATAGCAGGGCCTTGGCATCAAAGTCGTCGATGGTTTGGATAGCCTTGATATGAATCCCGTGGCGGGCAAAGGCCGCTTTGTAATCCTGGTAGCGTTCAGACTGAATCGCCCAGACAAGATCACCGCTCAGCGCATCGATAGTGTACCCATATAAGTCGATGAGACTCTCATTGCTACTGGGTTTGGCGTTCAGGATTCGTTCAACGATATCAGGAGTGCAACCAAAATCATCAAACAGCAACTGAAGATAATAGTAATCCGTTAATCGCGACAACGGAATATGTAATGTATGGAGCAACGACTCAAGGCGTAAAAACCCCGGGTGGTCGTGAAAGAACCGCATGATGCGGCCCGTGGTACGATTAATCAAACAATACGGATGTCCATCGGGAATAATTAAGTTTGGATTGCTTGGAACAGATGGTTGAATTTTATCATCCTGATTTGGCATTGTCTTCTCCTATCGTTGTTGATGAAATTAGCTCAGTAAACGGATGTGCCCTACCATTCTTTAGTTACGGGGTAACAAGAACCACGGACAACATCGCACTTCGATTCTCAAATTGGAGATGCGGGGTCGCGACATTACCAAAAACGTGAAAGGGGTCACTCATATATCCACTCGTTTGCGGGATCATGATCGCATGCGTATCATGAATCGATAATTTCAGCGCTATATTCTGATCGTGGGTCGGCAACCGCCATAAGATCTCTGCCCCATAACCGACATACCCGCCCTGATGTTGAGGTTCAGAATTCAGGTAGCCCGGTAGACCCACCACATAGACTGGTACTGTCATGCTCCCGCGTGTGGTCAGGGCGTAAAACCCGTCGAGATTAATCGTGAAGTTGTGTGACATGACAGGACGAAGGCGCGTGAAGAGACCCAATCCCGTGACGGAAAAAGTGGTGTCGAGATCGGCGGCGACATGCACGAAGGGTAAATTGACACTTGCGGTGGTTGGGCCCGCGGTCTCCATGCCTTGGAATCCCAAGCCCAAAATGATCCGTCCCCAACTCACTCCCGCCACCAATGTTTGATCTTTGAACGTGGCCTGCGGCGGTGGAGTCGTGCCGCTGCCTCCGCCGAATTGAAAATACCAATTGTCGGATTCTAACTCCAACGCGAATCCAAAATAATGTTCAGAATGATCTTTTAAGAAATCTCCGTGGGCGGTGCTGGTTCCTATTCCAGCTCCCACGCCAAACACACTGCGGACATACTCATCTGCCCCGTGTGTGAAGGTGAAGGGCGTAATACACAAAAACGAAATCAACAAAACAATCGTGCGAGGGCGTGAACGTAAAACGAAACTTGCGGGCATTCGTTATTCTCCAGTATGGGCGCACATCTACTCATACCCGAGATACTTATCGATGCAAATTTTATCCCGGCAACCGATGAGGGCGTAGTGTGTAATCAACACGATATGATATTGTTATTGGCAAGGAGAAGATTTGTCGTGGGCTGGGCAGGGGTTATAATTATGACTTATGTTATCTAATAATGAAGTGATCATTCACATTTGGGTGTATGGGTTTTGAGAAGGTCGCACCGATGGACGTTAAGTGGGGGTGTACGGAAGGACAGTAAACAAAATAGCATCAAACACACCCATAGCAATTACGCTCATAAAATAATCTTGCCAAACTAATATTTTTTGGGTGAGCCATTAATCATAGTGTCAACCATCTTTCCTCCTGACCAATGACTGGTAAAACCCTTGAGTCTCTGATATCGAAGTGCCCAGGAAACTCAAGTAGTCTTGGGTGAATAAGGGTACAGGCTATCGATTTACGGGGAAGGGTCGAATGCTCTGCGCGTGCCACCGGCAGTGTACGTGAACGATTTGGATCTTAAAAATGATTATGCTGACAAGTGGTGGGTTTTGGCTTGGTGCATAAGTGCTTGTTTACACAGAATTGAGTATTATTTAGGCAATTCAATGCCAAATAACATGGATTTTAAATTTATCACAGCTATGATTAGCTCTGCCGAGGTGGTGTCATAGGATTTGCCTTGCAAAATACATTTTGGTAGCTAAAGTAAATTGCCTAATTACTGATAAAAAGAGAAGGTTATTTCGAATAATAATGTCCAATTCTGCATAGCGCCAAACCATAAAAATAATACCAGTATTTGCTTCAATCCAAGGAACGATTTCGATGTCAGCAAGGATTTAACCCTGTGCGAAATGGACCGACCAATTGGCGGAAAATTGGGCTATTAGCACGCCTCACCTTGCTTACGGTTCCTTGCGTTGTCGTCGCGGGCTTGTCTATTTTATACATGCAAAGCAGGTACGCGATAGACGAGGCGAAAATCCAACAACAAGAGCAACTCAAGGAAGTATCCAATTCTATTCTACCGTTGCTTGCGGCAAGCACAATGGCACATGACTTCATCACTACACATTTGGTGATGAACACCCAGATTACGCACCGTCAAGCCATCAGGAGAATCGATTGGACGTTTGATGACGGAATTACCCTGATTGTCACCTCGGCTAACACCAAAGTATTGAAAGTGCCGGAATGGTTTGTATCCCGATTAGGCATACATGATGCCGCAAGCAGTATACGGATACCGCTGTCGTCAACCAAATATGGTTCTCTGGATATCCAACTTACTGCAGCACCTGTAATCGAACGCATCTGGCACCAATATATTTACATGGCAAGGGCGATAGTTATAGCCATAGCTTTTGTCATTGTGGGTCTGGTAGTCATTATGCGATCAAATCTTAAAGCGCTACGTATGTTTTCCAGAGCTGCGAATGCATTCGGTGAAGGCGATTTTTCCGCCCGTATCGTTCCGCAAGGTGCACCAGAGTTTCAGGCAGCAGCACAGGCCTATAATCATATGGCGCAACATACGCAAACGCTATTGCTGGAACTTGCAGCCAAGGAAAATGCATTATCCTCACAATTACGTTTTGTGAGTCAAATATTGGAATCTGCGCCTGATGCGGTATGCTTCCTGGATAGTGCAGGCATGATCGCAAGCGTAAATAAAGCCTGGGAAGACTTTTATCAATTAGAGCGAGACCAGGTCATTGGAAAATATCCGTCCAGAGTAATAACCTGGGATGCTGAATACTCAGAACATGAGTTGCAAATGGTAAGAACGATTCTTGCAACCGAAAAAGCACAGATGTATGAAACTATGGTGCGTAAAAAGAGTAATGATATCCGCACAATTCTAGTGTCTCGTGTAGTGCTTCACGACGCTGACAAATCCCTATCCGGGATACTTGAAACCATCGCTGATCTTACGCAATTAAAGATAGCCGAAAAAGATGCAGAGGTTGCGACACTGGAAAAATTGCGCGCGCAGACTGCGAGTGAAACAAAAAGCAAATTTATTGCACATGTAAGTCATGAGATGCGTACGCCACTGACGGCGATTATTGGTTATTCAGAGATTCTGCTTGAGCCGGATTTGAGCGATGATGAACGTATTTCCTCTGCTAAAATAGTGTTGCGTACCAGCGGGCATCTATTGCAACTGATCAACGATCTTCTCGATATATCCAAGATCGAAGCAGGTAAATTGGAAGTCGAATATGTAACCACGAATATCTTGGAATTGTTGGATGAGGTAGAAAGTGTGGTTGCGGTTAATGCGAGAAATAAGAGTTTATACTTCAGGGTCGAGGTTGACCCTGTGTTGCCTACCTCGATTGTTACAGATTCATTACGGTTAAAACAGATTATCCTTAACCTGTGTAGCAATGCAATAAAATTCACCCATAAGGGTGGAATTACGCTGAACGTTATAAACGATATGGAAAAAAATAAAACCATTTTCTCAGTAACTGATACTGGAATTGGCATTGATGATGCCCAAGCAGAAAAATTATTTTGCGCTTTTTCACAAGCGGAGGTAAGCACTGCGCGGAAATATGGTGGTACTGGGCTTGGTCTGTTTTTATCGAAAAATCTCAGCGAGTTACTTGGTGGTGACTTGTCGATGCAAAGTTCACCAGGAAAAGGAAGTTGTTTTACAGTAAGTGTTGCTAATGGTGGCAAGATAAAAAACGATGAGCCTCATTCTGGTAATTATATAACTCAGGAAGTATCGTCAACACAAATTTCTTCGATTAAGGGTCGTATATTATTGGCGGATGACATGGAGCTTAATCGAATGTTGATTACACGCTTGCTTAATAAAACCAGTGTTGACATCGACACGGCATGCGATGGAAAGGAAGTACTAGAGATGGCCGGCAGAAAAAAATACGACTTAATCCTCATGGATATGCAGATGCCAGTGATGGACGGCTTGCAAGCTACGGTAGAGCTGCGTCGCAGCGCTTTTCAGGGGAAAATTATCGCATTCACAGCCAACGCCTCCAAAGAGGATAAAGAAAAATTCCGCAAGGCGGGGTGTGATGGGTTTGCCGTCAAGCCAATCAATCGCGATATGTTTTATCAAATGCTGATCGATACTTTATAAGTACACAACGTAGTCCGGCATGTCATAAAGTCATATATTCTGATTGTATATGTATTACGTAAGTGATACAGCTGTTTTCTGTGGAATAAGCATTAATACGGTAGTCTCTTAAATTAATTTAATTGTCATCCAACGCTTCTATAGTCGGTTACTCACTCACCCTCTATGGAGAAGCGTCATGCATCAACTTGGTAAACAATTCATCAATTTCTCACGGCCGGGTAGTATCGCGGTTGCGTGTGCTGCGGCGGCACTGATGTTGTCGGCGACTACGTGTGCCCTCGCTAGCGAACCCGTTATGGCACAAGGGATCCAGATCGGGGATGTTATGCAGGGTCGAGCCATTATCTGGAGTCGTGCTGATCAACCATCGCGCATGATGGTTGAGTATGCCTTTAATCCCGAATTTACCAATGCCATTACCGTGCGCGGACCGTATGCGATGGAAGATACGGATTATACCGTCCGGCAGGATTTGGTGGATTTGCCCGACGGTAAGGACGTGTATGTCAAAGTCTGGTTTGAAGACTTAACAAATGCTCGCAGCAAAAGTGAACCGGTGACTGGGCATTTCCGCACCATCGGCAAGCATGACAGTATTCATTTTGTGTGGGGCGGCGATGTCGCCGGTCAAGGCTGGGGCATCAATGAAAGCTTCGGTGGTATGAAAATTTATGAAGCGATGCGTCAGGTGCAACCGCAGTTTTTCCTCAATAGTGGTGACAATGTGTATTCCGATGGACCCATTCCGGCAACCCAACTCGCGGAGAACGGTCAGATCTGGACCAACTTGGTGACTCCGGAAGTCAGCAAAGTGGCCGAGACCCTCACTGAATTCCGTGGCCGCTATAAATATAATCTGTTGGATACCAATCTGCGTCGCTTCAATGCCGAAGTTCCGCAAATCTGGCAATGGGATGATCACGAGGTTGCCAACAACTGGTCGGACTCCAAGGATCTAAGCAAGGACACCCGATATACAGTGAAAGACGTGCCGTTGCTGGTAGCGCGCGCCTCCAAGGCATTTCATGAATATGCACCGCTACGTCCGCATGATGCCGAGGAATCCGAACGCGTCTACCGGAAAATTTCCTACGGTAAGTTGCTTGATGTGTTTGTACTGGACATGCGCAGTTATCGCGGTCCCAACACGAGCAATTTACAATCACAACCAAGTGCAGTCACTGCCTTTCTGGGTGACACGCAAGTGGCCTGGTTAGAACAGGAGATGAAAAACTCCAACGCGGTGTGGAAGGTCATTGCGGCCGACATGCCGATTGGACTCAATGTGGGTGATGGTGTCGATGCCCAAGGTAATCCCCGTTGGGAAGCCGTTGCGAATGGCAATGACGGCCCAGCTGCCGGTCGCGAAATTGAAATCGCCGGTTTGCTGAGTTTTATCAAACATGCCGACATAAATAACGTCGTCTGGTTGACCGCCGATGTACATTATGCCGCGGCACACTACTATGATCCGAAGAAAGCTGCGACCAAGGATTTTGCGCCATTCTGGGAATTTGTGTCAGGTCCGCTGAATGCCGGTTCCTTTGGGCCTAACACTACCGACGGTACCTTCGGACCACAGGTCGCCTTCACAAAAGCGCCACCTGCCGGTCAAGCCAATCTATCGCCGTACGCCGGTCTGCAATTCTTCGGTGATGTCAACATCGACAAGGACAGCAAGGCCATGACCGTGGAATTGAAAGATATCAACGGCGTAAGCGTGTTCAGTAAAACCCTGCAGGCCGAACGCGGCCACGATTGAATAGATTCATTTGTATTCAACTCATGGATGGCGACTCAGTAAGGCGGTTGTCGCGAGCAGCAAGGAAGGCTGCTCGCGGGAGTCCATAGCAAAGCTACTTGATGGATTTATCTCCATGCTTGTCGATATATATGGAATATGGAGCAACAAGTAAGCAAGTTCTCGAATTCTTTCATCAATGTCACAATTCTGCAAATCAGCGTTCACGCTACCGCCATCTGCCCCGCCTACATTCAGCGTAGTTTAAGACTGGATAAAACAAGGAGAGGGTAAGCCATGTTAATCGCACACCGATTTACGGTAAGTCTGGCAGCGACGCTGTTGCTGTCCTTTAGCGCGAGCATTTTCGCCGATGAGATTAATTATTGTGGTCACGAAGATCATGATAGCCTGGAACTGCGTGCGCAAGCCGCCACACGGACTTTTTGGCGGGATGATCATGCGACTAATCCGCAAAACTGGAAACACGTTAAAATTCTCGGGTTTAACGATTTTCACGGACAACTGCAATCACGCACGTTGTCCGGTCGACCGGTGGGAGGGGCTGCGGTATTGGCGGCCTATTTGCAGCAGGAAATAACCGCATCCGGACAGAAGGCCATCATGGTCCACGCCGGTGATCACGTCGGTGCCAGCCCGCCGATCTCGGCGCTATTGCAGGACGAGCCATCAATTAGTTTCCTGAATATGCTGGCGAATAAATCGTGTGCCGAATACGTCGATGATGTGCAAGAGGACAGCAACGAATGGCAATCCGAGTCACGCTGTAACCTGGTGGGTACCTTGGGTAATCATGAGTTCGACGAAGGTGTCGCCGAATTGCAGCGATTGATCCACGGTGGCCAACACGCCAATGGCCCCTTTTTGGAACAACCGTATCGTGGTGCGCGCTTCCCGTATATTAATGCCAATGTGGTGGATGCTAAGACGAATAAACCGATTCTGCCACCGTATGTCATTTTGAAAATCAATGGTGAGCGCATTGCGTTTATCGGTGCGGTGCTGAAGGAAACGCCGACCATCGTCACCCCAACGGGGGTGGCCGGGGTCAAATTCCTGGATGAAGCCGACGCCATCAATAGTTACATCCCGGAGATTAAGAAACAGGGCGTACGTGCAATTGTAGTGACGATCCATCAAGGCACTGCGCAAACTTCCTATAGTGGACCGACACAGGATTCACCCTACGTTCTTAATGGGGCCATTGGTGATATCGTCAATCGTCTGGATGATGAAGTCGATATCGTCGTGTCCGGCCACTCGCATAGTTTCACCAATGCAATGATGCCGAATCAACATGGCAAGCAGATCTTGGTTACCCAGGCATTTTCTGCCAGTACCGCCTATGCCGCAATCGATGTGGCCATTGATCCACGTAGTCACGACATTGTGGAAAAATCCGCTGTGGTCCAGACCACCTGGGCGGATGCTGGTTCAGGTTTAACGCCAAATCCACAGGTACTGGCGCTGGTAACTCAAGCAGCGACGCAAGTGGCACCCTTGGTGAATCGCCTCATCGGCGAAGCAACGGACGCGATGACTCGTAGCGAATCTACCGCAGGTGAATCTGTGCTGGGCAATTTCATTGCTGATGCGCAACGTGTGGCAATGCATACCGACTTCGCCTTCATGAATCCAGGCGGAATCCGTGCCGATCTGGATGCTGGCCCGGTCATCTGGGGTGAACTATTTACCATCCAACCGTTTAATAATGATCTGGTCAAGATGGATTTAACAGGTGCACAAATTGTGCAACTCCTCAATCAGCAATGGGCTGGCCAGCCTTTTGCCCGTATCTTAAAGACCTCCGGTCTGGTCTATACGTGGGATGCTAATCGACCCGTGGGTGATCGCATTGTCGCCGTACAAACCACTGCCGGTGTTCTATTGGATCCAACTGCATTGTATTCAGTGACAGTAAACAGTTTTATGGCAGCAGGTGGCGATAATTTTCTGGTTCTGCCACAAGGCATAAATCGTGTTGTCGGGCCGGTGGATCTCGATGCGCTGGTATCCTATGTGCAAAGTCTGTCACAGCCGTTTACTGTCCCAGCGCTTGGTCGCATTCAGCGTCTCAACTAAAACTAACTAAGAATGCACAATTGCCCCGTCCTGCACGAGCTACGTAAACGCATTAAAGATCACTATTATCAACTGCGTTACTTCACGCTAACGCAGAGCACTGCGAAACAAAAACAACAGCGCCAATTACAGCGTGTGGGACACCAGCTTGGGCTGGTGCGCGATATCACGCTGTTGGCGCAGAGTTTAGATACAGTAACATCTACCCCTGCATCGGAAGAATTTTACGCAGAAATTGAAACTATGGCGGGCAGATTTCAACGTAATGCGCTGAAAAATATTTAATAAATAATAAGAGCAATGGGGGTGGTAGTTTTTATGAGATTTGTTAGAAAACTATATTTTATAATACTGAAAATACCAATCAACAAAGCGTTGGATACCAACTTCCACGGAGGTGTCGGGTTTATAGCCGACATCGTTCATCAGATCGCTGGTGTCGGCGTAGGTGTAGGGTACATCGCCCGGTTGCAGCGGCAACATGTTTTTTTCGGCCTTTTTTCCAAGGCAATTTTCTAAAATCTCTATATAGCGCAGTAGCGTGCAAGGATTGTTATTGCCAATGTTGTAGATCCGCCAAGGACCTTTACTGGTTCCGGGATCGGGTTCATTACCGGTCCACTCTGGGTTCGGTGTAGAAACGTTATCTAGCGTACGAATTACACCTTCGACAATATCATCAATGTAAGTAAAGTCGCGTTTATGATCGCCGTAATTAAATACATCAATAGGTAGGCCGGCCAAAATGTTTTTTGTAAACATGAATAGCGCCATATCGGGACGACCCCACGGTCCGTAAACTGTAAAGAATCGCAAGCCAGTAGTAGGTAAGTTAAATAAATGGCTATAGGTATGCGCCATTAATTCGTTTGATTTTTTTGAAGCCGCATACAAACTAACTGGGTGATCGACATTGTTATGTACTGAAAAGGGGTAGTTGGTGTTTGCACCATAGACGGAGCTGCTGGAAGCATAGACGAGATGTTCGACACCATGATGACGACTACCTTCGAGAATATTCATAAAACCAACGATGTTGGTGTCGATATAGGCGTGCGGGTTGACAAGTGAATAGCGTACTCCAGCCTGAGCAGCTAAATTAACGACGCGTTGTGGTTGGTGTTTGACAAATACCTGTGCCATAGCAGGGCGATCTTCGATACTGATGCGTATTTCAGTGAATTTATCATAGGTCTTGACGCGTTCCAGGCGAGCCTGTTTTAGTGATACATCGTAATAATCGTTGAGATTATCTATGCCGACAACTTCATCCCCGCGCTCAAGCAGACGTATGGCCAAATTTGAGCCGATAAAACCAGCGGTTCCAGTGATTAGAACTTTCATTGCACCGTCCTTTGTTGACCTTGATGCCTATAAACGGGCATCGGCAGCGGATTTAGGTAACACATATTTGGCATCAAAAATAACATGGGTTGGTTTGAGTAATCTGCGAATGCCGGCTTCGCCTATTTCTTTAAACTGGTGGTGCGCAACGGCCAGAATTACTGCATCGTACTTACCTGCAACTGGGGCGGTAATCGGGGTTATGCCATACTCGTGTTGCGCTTCCTTTATATTAATCCACGGATCATAGACATCGATATTTGCATGATATGTGCGCAATTCCTTAATGATGTCTATTACCTTGGTATTTCGTAAATCAGGACAATTTTCTTTGAAGGTTAGTCCCATTATTAGAATATTTGCGTCCACCACGTGTATACGCTTCTGGGTCATGAGCTTGACGGTTTTGCCGGCAATATAGCCACCCATGCTGTCATTGATACGGCGTCCAGCCAGGATCACTTCGGGGTTGTAGCCAATTTGTTGGGCTTTATGAGTAAGGTAGTAGGGATCAACACCAATACAATGCCCACCAACGAGACCAGGGCGAAAGGGGAGAAAATTCCATTTGCTACCCGCGGCCTCTAGGACTTCGAGGGTGTCGATGCCCATTTTATTAAAAATGATGGCTAATTCATTAATGAGGGCGATATTCAGGTCGCGCTGGGTATTTTCAATAACCTTGGCAGCTTCAGCCACTTTAATACTGCTGGCCTTGTGCGTTCCCGCAGTGATAATTGAACGGTATATGATGTCGATGAAATCTGCGACTTCGGGTGTGGAGCCTGAAGTTACTTTTTTAATGGTCGTGACACGATGTTCTTTGTCCCCTGGGTTAATGCGTTCGGGGCTATAGCCAGCATAGAAATCCTGATTGAATATTAAGCCTGACTCCTTTTCGAGTACCGGAACACAATCTTCTTCTGTTGCACCTGGGTACACGGTGGATTCATAAACAACGATGTCGCCTTTTTTTAAAACTGTACCAACAGTTTTGCTTGCACTCAAAAGTGGTGATAAATCAGGACGTTTATGGTCATCAATTGGTGTTGGAACGGTTACGATGTAAATATTGCAGTCACGAATAGAATCCAGATCAGATGAAAATTCAATGTTTCTTGCAGTAATTAATTCTTCTTTAGTAACTTCTAAAGTATAGTCATGCCCAGATTGTAGCTCCTGAACTCGATAAGGGTTTATATCAAATCCGCAGACATCATATTTTTTGCTGAGCTCTATGGAGAGTGGCAGACCGACATAACCAAGTCCTATAATGCCAATTTTAATATTATTTATGTTAAACATATTTAATTCCAAGGATGATAATTTTTAGTCAGTGCGTATTATTGTAAATAATTAATGTCTATACAATTCTGTTGTCGTGACAAATATGCGGTATTTGAACTATAAAATACGTTAAAATTCCAGGCTAATTGTAAAGAGCTTTTATTACAATAAAGTTGTAATCATAAAAACATGTGATTGTATTTCGTAATTTCAAAGCGAGATGCTATCGTCATCAACTTAACATTCTAACGTGATAGGCATTAAGGCTTAATTGTGGTGTTGAAATAAATATTGAAATGTCAATATATTGATATTCTAGCCATTCAACCTGAGGATGTTTTTACTACAAATGTTAGTTATTACAGAAATATCTTGAACAAGAAGGTTGTTGATTACTTAGGCTATTTGAATCAATACAGGGGATTGTGACACTTATGTTACACGTTAATGTCACAAATGATACATAGTGGCTTCGTATTATACCCGCCTAGCTAATAAGTATCCGCATGCAATAAACAAAATTTAGGAATGTAGTGTTATCCATGTGTAGTACCTTTGACATACGTTTTATTATGAGTCTGATGGTTTTGGCATTAGCACTGTCAAATCCTGTATTTGCGGAAGCGGCTGTATCCGCCGCCTATGCAGTTAATCCTGGTGACGTATTGACCATTCAAGTCTGGAAAGAACCGGATCTACAGTCCGAAGTTATCGTGCGTCCGGATAATGGTATTTCGTTCCCGTTGGTCGGTGACATGAATGTGCGTGACATGAGTGTGGTGCAAATCCAACTCGAGATTGCGCAACGATTAAAAAAATACATCCCGGATCCCGTGGTGACTGTCGCGGCGAAGCGGTTAAGTGGTAGTCGGGTCTATGTGATTGGCAAGGTCAGGAACCCTGGGGTTTTTCCGATGGATCAGTATGTTGATGTCATGCAAGCATTGACCTTAGCAGGTGGGTTAACGCCATACGCCTCTACCAGCATAAAGGTACTGCGGCGTGATAGTGACAAACAAGTCGTTTTAAAGTTTGATTATTCCGATGTCGAGAAGGGTAAGCATCTTGAGCAGAATCTGATACTCAAGAGCGGCGACGTCGTTGTTGTACCTTAGTGCCAATGATATTTACCTAATTTCTGCGCGAGTTAATGCAAGTGGTGTCAGTAATAACAGGTCAAGCCAATCGTGCGGTTTTCGCATTAGGTATGTTGATTATGGTTACATCCATGCAGAGACCGATTTATGCCTGTGCGGCGGACTGGGCGCTAACGCCTGCGGTAAGTATGAATATCATAAACGACGATAATCTATTTCTTGCTACTCAGAACAAGACCAGCACCTGGGAATCAGAGATGGGTGTCTCGCTGGGATTAAGTCGGAAGATGGAGAATAATAGTCTAGAGCTTACTCAGCGAGTGGTAGGACGGCATTATGACTATCAACCTGCGCTGGATAGAAACGATGGCTATACAAGTTTGCAGTACGGATATAACGCAGAACGGTGTAGTTTGGATGTAAAGGGTACCTATGCACGCGAGAGTACACTTACATCAGAACTGGCAGATACCGGAATCGTACAGGTGGTGCGCAAAGTAACTCAATCTACTATATCACCCCAATTTAGCTATCAAATGACGCCGCGTAGCACCTTGAAGTTGATCTACGACAGTCTTGATAAAAGCTATGATGCCCTCGTCACTGAGTTTTCACCCTATAAAACACAGGCAGGATCGGTCAATTACACCTATGCACTGGATGAAACACTGCAATTGCAAGCCAATGCAACCCGCTCTGATGTTGATATTCCAGATGGCGCGTATGGCTATCCGGGATTGAGTCTGCAGACAAAAACAGATAACTTTCAATTAGGTTTCACGTATACCTACGCCGAAGACATTAATATGTCGGTACTCTATGGCAAACGTTCAAGTCACGATGAGATCAAATATCTCGGCTATCTGCTCTTTCCTGCCACAAACAGTAATGGGTCAACGTACAATATCGTCCTGAGTAGAACCCTGACACGTGGTACGGTTCGATTACAGCTGACGCGGGACTATTCTCCTGCAGGGACTGGCGTAGTATACGAAACGGATAACGCGACATTAGGCATGCAATATAGTTTTGATGAGCGAAACAGTATAAATCTGGATGTTACCTATCTCAATCAGAAGCCAGGGGCTTCAAGCTATTCGGCAGTGCAGCGCACGTATTACAGCTTCCAACCCGGCTACACCTGGCAGGTGGCCGAGAATTGGTCATTGCACGCATACTACCGCTATGTCCATCAGAAGTATGACATCAGTGCGGATGCAGCCGAGTCAAACTCGGTGTCACTGAGCATGGCCTATACCTGGCCGTATTATCATTTTTAACGTATTCATAGGCTGAAACATGGAAAGGATTTTAGATATATTGCAGAGACGCATTCGTCTTTTTGGCATCACCACAGCTATCATCGCAATATTGGCGCTGATCATTGCACTGGTTATACCAGCAATGTATAGATCAAGTGCAATCATACTCATCGAACAATCGGATATACCCAGTGATTTGGTAAAATCCACTATTACAAGCTTTGCAGATGAGCGGATACAGGTAATTAGTCAGCGCGTAATGACAACAACCAATCTCAGTGAAGTTTTGAAAAAATATGATTTATATAAGGATATACGCGAGAAAAAATCTCGTGAAGAGGTCATGGATATCATGCGTAAGGATATTAGTTTGAATATGATAAGCGCAGATGTGATTGACCCACGCAGCGGCCGGCCAACCCAGGCCACCATTGCATTCAAATTAACTTACGATAATCGCTCGCCAGAATTAGCACAGAAAGTTGCTAACGAATTAGTGACTCTCTATTTGAACGAGAATCTCAAATCACGTACCGAACAAGCGGCAGAGGCAACTGGATTCTTGGATAAGGAAGTAACTAAACTAAAACAACAGATTATCCAGTATGAAACAGATTTGGCGGATTTCAAAATAAAAAACTCAGGTAGACTTCCTGAATTGACGGACCTGAACTTTCAATTGTGGGAGCGTACCGACAGAGAGTTAATGGAAGTGGATCGTCAGGTTCGTTCTCTGGAAGATCGCAAAATCGATTTGGAAGCCCAACTCGAGCAACTCAGTCCTTCTGCAATGATCTATTCAGAAAGTGGCGAGCGCATTTTGACGTCCCAAGGTCGTCTGAAAGCCCTGGAAACCAAGTACCTCAGTGCCGCCGCCATCTATGGGGAAAAACACCCGGACCTGATTAAAATGCGCCGTGAAATAGCCGCATTGCAGCAAGAAGTTGGGTTATCTCATCGCTCTGCCAAGGAGCTTAAGCAACAATTAGTGGGCCTAAAAGCCAAGCTGACAGAAAGCCAACAAAAATACACACCAGATCATCCCGACATCATTCGACTGAGTAAAGAAATTCATGAAATCGAGACAAATCTTGCTACGAGTAAAGAAGATAAGGCCGAACAGCATGAAACGGCGGATAATCCGGCATACATTGAGCTCAAATCGCGGCTGGATAGCACCAATGCTGACCTAAAGTCTCTGTATGAGAATAAACGCCAATACAAGACAAAGCTTGCCGATTACGAAAATCGTATTGTTAGTACGCCTAAGATCGAACGCACCTATGTGGCCTTAACGCGCGACTATAAAAATGCCGTCGCCAAGTACCAAGAAATGGTGGCCAAGCAAACTTCCGCCAAGTTGGCCGAAGAACTGGAAAAAGGCAGCAAGGGCGAACGTTTCTCACTAATTGAGCCACCACTTACTCCGGAAAAACCATTTAAACCCAACCGTACGGTATTAATTGTTTTGGGATTGATGTTGGCGCTGTGCGCCAGTTTTGGAATCATCATGCTAAAAGAGAATCTTGACAAGAGTGTTCATGGAGATGGGGCCTTGCAGGAAATCTTCGGTGAAACCCCCTTGGCAAGTATCCCCTATATTGTCACTGATGCGGAGCGTCACCAGCAGAAGCGCAGGTTAACCTATACCCTCGGTGGCGCCGTCACCAGTGTCATCATTGCCTTCGTGATGGTGGATCTGTTATTCATGCCGCTGGATGTGTTGTGGTATACCGTCATGCGTAAACTCGGACTATAAGGTAGACAGTCATGCAACATCTTATCAATGCCTTGCAACGTGCCAAAAGCGCACCGATGCCAGATGAATCCACCACCGCGCCACTACCGCCAGATAATGAGGCGGGTGGGTCAAATACCTATAAGCATACGCGCGTGATCAAGACAGAACCAGCTTTGCTACATGCAAAACGTATTATTAATCCTGCCACGGATAGTAACATATACGCGGTGTATCGGCTGTTGCGTACCAATGTGTTACAACGTATGCGAGAGAAAAACTGGACGACGCTAGGCGTAACCAGTCCTTCTATCAAAAGCGGCAAGAGCTTAACTGCGATTAATCTAGCCATTAGTATCGCGATGGAAGTCAATCAGACCGTGCTATTGGTGGATTTAGATCTGCGCAATCCTTCGATCCATAGCTACTTCGACTATCAACCCGAACAGGGCTTGAGTGACTATGTTCAGTCGCAGTGCAGTCTCAATGAAATCCTGTTTAATCCCTCGGTAGATCGTCTGGTGGTGTTACCTGGCCGTACATCCATCTTGAATTCATCCGAGACACTGTCAGCGCCG
>JAHECY010000065.1 GCA_024641505.1 Gammaproteobacteria bacterium | reverse complement strand
CTTGGACGGCACGCACGCTTGCTCCGGTGCTTATCGCAGGAACCGTGTTCGACGGCAACACGCCGTACTCTGGTGCACGAATATCCGTCAGCTTTGTCAAAAACAGCCGCTTGCTCACCCACACCGGACGGAGTCACGTCACCTACAAACGCAGCGAACGACTGTCAAGACTATCTAAAGTTGATGCCGTGTATTGAATTGTTTCTGGTAAGCAGGACGAGCTGCCGCGCCAGACTGAGCGCATGCCGTGGCGACGATTTCTTCTATGTCAGCGGCGACACCGACGCGCAAGGTGCGATACATGGCAATGCCTATATCGGTGGCCAGGATATCTTTATCATGAAGTTCGATACCGGTGGAAATCTGCAATGATTTGTTTTCATAAAATCCACGCGGCGGTTTTGAACAACACGAGGAATCCCGAAATTAATTGTTGCTTTTTTCACAATTGAGGCACACGTTGTGGTTATGACCCACCCCAACACCATCCAATTTCGAACTGATATTTGCCCACACTTTCCTGGTCACTTATTACGGTGGTTTGGGCTATTTTCCGTATCAGAGCTATTGAAGTCCTCAATAAATATTCGGTTGCATGATAAATTTACCTGAGTTCATTTGGGCATGCCATGAGCCTTCGGGAATATAAATCGATAGACATAATGACCGGCATCCTTGACCCGATCCCAAACAGCGGTATCAACCAGTTCCACTTTAATCCACACGTGAAAAACCGACAGCATTTATTTTTATATGTATACATATGTGCGCTTGACGTAGACGAATCTATAGATATAAAGAAAAGCTAGTGTATACTGATTGTACAAATCCATAGCAAACTGTGGGTGGGCACCCGGACGACTAGCGGCGCTGTTTTTCATTTCACCTTGCCGATATATCAATCCGAAAATGAAATCCATGACAAACTTTCAGACGATTTACCTGATTGACGATGATGATGCCTTGCGACTTGCGGTCAGCATTACGCTGCGCAGGGCCGGCCATCAGGTCCGGAGCTATGTTTCCGCGGAAATGTTTCTCGATGATATCAGCAGCAATGCCACCGGATGCGTGGTAACCGACCTGCTATTGCCCGGCTTCAATGGGATTGAATTGCAACAAGCTCTCATTAAACGTCAGATCAAATTGCCTGTAATTATCATGAGCGGCTATGGTGATATTTCTCAATCCGTGCAGGCGATCAAAGCGGGTGCCGTCGACTTTCTGGAAAAACCCGTGGCGCCCGAAACGCTGCTGCGACATATTGAGGAGGCACTGCGTATTGATGTCGCACGCCATTTGCAGGATGTCGAACAAATGATGTTACAACAGCGTTTCGGCAAACTGTCTCCTCGTGAACACGAAGTTACCGCATTAGTTGCCGCCGGAAAAACCAATAAGGAAATCGCACAGTCACTTGCCATCAGCTATCGCACGGTGGAAAAATACCGCGCCACTGCCATGATAAAACTTGAGGTGGAAAACGTCGTGGCATTGGCAAAACTCGTTGATCGCTACACCCCACCACCACACAAGCCGGTCGATGCGCGACCCACATGAGCCAGGCACGTCATACACTTAGTCGTATTCCCGCGTTATCACTCATTTAAAATGGCTTATATATACCTAGGTAATCATACCTAGGGATTTTTCCGTCTATCTCCACAGCAAACGTTTGAAGTAAGGTGTTTACCCCATCTGATTTACTTGTAGGGCAGCCTTAATGTATGGAAAGGAACAAATCAAATCCCTCCAACCTACACGGAAAGTCCTTACGTAAGGAGCGAGTACGGCATCTTGGGACATCCACCAAGCTCTCCCAGTTACCCGCGGGCAGCATCTTCCAGCAGGCCATGGGTGCTCTACCCACGCCACTGATAATGCTTAATCAGCATTACGAAATCAGCTACATCAACCAGGAAGCGGAACATTTCTGGAATATCCCCCTGGACAAAGCACGGGGGTGCCACTGGGCCCAAATTGTCACGTTGAGCGATCAGGCGGGACGGCCTGTCTCCCTGCCGTCAACGCCGGTGACAGAGACCCTCCGGTTACCGGACACCAAAGGGTGGTGGCATGTAAAAATGAGTAACTCTCTGGAAATACCCGTGCAGTTGTCCGTGGCACCGATCACGGTGTCGGATAACCAATCCCAGAGTGGATATGTCGTCGTCTTCCACGAATTCGGCGAGATGAAACAATTGGTAGAACGTCTGCTGCATCGCTGCTCCCACGACCCCTTGACCGGCTTGGTGAATCGCCCCGAGTTCGAAACTCGCCTGACCAGAGCGGTTGCGGGTGCGATCTCGGAACAGCACACACATGCATTATTGTTCATGGATCTGGATGATTTCAAACTCGTCAATGACCAGTATGGCCACAAAACCGGCGATGCGCTGCTGAAGAACATGGCCGCCAGATTTCGCGCCCTGGTGCGGGATCGTGACACACTGGCGCGATTCGGGGGCGATGAATTCCTGTTACTAATGGAGCACTGCAGTGTTGAGCATGCCGTTAAAACAGCGCGTTTACTGCGCTTGGTTCTGCACAAGACACCGTATTCCTGGGGCGGGGACGTAATCGCGCTGGATGTGAGCATCGGCATTGCAATCATCGACCGTAACAGTCCTACCCTCGATATGTTGATCGCCCAGGCCGATGCGGCATGCTATGTCGCCAAAAAACACTCGATGGACCATATTCGCATTTATCAGCATGGCGATTTCGAATATGTATTCTCAACCAAATGCATTCAACTCAGCCCGTACCATCATTAGCAATAATGGAAAAAAGGGGACCCTCATGAAAAACACCATAAAATCCGTAACACCAACCAAAACTAAGACTACTGTCGGCGGCGCAAGTGCACCGACTGAAGCTTCGGCAACAACCGCTACTACGCGGGACGCAGACAGCCGCCGGGCGATGATCGCGGAAGCGGCATATTATTTGTATTTGCAACGTGATTGCACGGCGGGTTCAGAGCAGGCAGACTGGCTGAGCGCCGAACAGGAAATCGACCGCCTGCTGGCCGCACCGTCAATACATTAAAAGACAGACATCGCTGCCTGGAGACCTCGCCACTCGCATCAGACATTCACTAGAAAGGGTATTTACGATGGAGCATCGACTTACCAAACGAGAACTTAAAAGACTACATGTCAGAGTATGTTTCGATGACGGCTATTGCACCCATGCATCAACCCTGGATGTGAGTATGCGAGGCTTGTTCCTGAAACTGTTTGATCCCAAACTTCGTATCAATAAAATACTGCGTCTTGCGCTTCCCATGTACAATAACTCCACTCATTGGCACACTCTCGGCATGGTCGTACACATCGACAACTGCGGCGTGGGAATCCGATTGGCGACAGATCTGCCATCAAACGTTTTCCATTCTCCGGACATCCAAGGCCGGCAGCCCAAAGAGGCCCGGTACCCTGTACTCAAAGGGCGTGCGACCCCGGGCTTCGCAATCCCCAACCATAAATTGCGATTGCCGGCATAACCCACGTTTTACCGGTTCGTCGCCCCTACGCCACCGGCCAAAAAAAATATATTTCGCACCATTGCGCAGTACTGCGCTTTCACCCCAAGTACCAAGGCGCCTTCGATATCAATGTTGCCTGTACTTCTTTGCGAAGCAAGGGCGCGGTGTGCCGGTTATCGGAGGTAGCGCTATTCCAGTTCCCGCTGCGCTGCCAGATAAAATTGCCTGCATTCAGTTTCCCTGCCGCGTACTACACGTCGACCGACCAGGCTGCCATGATTCTCTGTGACCACGGTATGCTGATTCTCATGGTGCGCGTCGTCGTAAAAGTACACCACCACCCAATCGTGGATTCTGTCGAGTTCATGCGCACGCGCGGTATTGGAAAACAATACGGTAAAGTGCCAGATGCCGCGGCTGGTGTGCAGTACGGGAAGCCAGGCTTTGTTGTCTGGATTGAAGCGTTTCGGCGCAATTGTCGGCAATTGACGTGCCTCGGCCTTGCGCCGGTACTCGTCATCGACATCAAGTAACATAGCGACAGGTACTTCGTTGTTAGCGTCCGGCACCGGCCATCGGTGTTTGTGCCCAAGCATGGTTTGCAGGGATGCGCGTATGGCGGAAGCGCGCCGCGGCCCGACGCCTTCCACCTGTTCCAGTCTACCGTCATGGGCGGCGATCTCCAGGGATTCCAGGGTATCGACATGCAGTTGCTCATGTATTTTCCTTGCCAGTTCCACGCCGACACCGGGTATGCTTTGAAATACCTGTTCAGGCTGCAGTGATCCGCGCAGATTTTCCAGACGACTACTGCGCCCGGTGGCAATAATTTCATAAATGACGCTGCCGATACCCGATCCGATACCGGGCAGGGATGTCAGACCGGCCATACCGTCATGTTCAACCCGTTGCCGAATGTCCAGGTCGCTGTGTTGCAGGGTTTCCGCGGCCCGACGAAAAGCGTTGACGCGATAGGAGTTGGCCTGCTGGGCTTCCAGCAGATCGGCGATTTCATGCAGTTGGTCGATTACCGCATATTTTAACGCGTCTGGTGTGTGCATAAAGGACTGCAGCTACATTCCGTTCTCGTAACGCTGCCTCCCGAAAAGCCTAACACAAAGGTGATTTTTTACAGTCAGCAATAGTGATAATTACGTTACCTTAGCCATGGTGATGATGACCACCCGCGGCGTGCGCGTGTTTATGCGCGATCTCGTCCGCGCTGGCGTCACGCACATTCACAATATCGATATCAAAAGCGAGAGTTTTTCCCGCATAGGGGTGATTGGCATCCACATCCAGCATTTTCAAGCCGACCTTAACCACCACCACGGGCATTTGTCCATGCGCGGTATTCAATTGCACTATCATTCCCGGTGTGAACTTGATTTTGGATTTTCCCGGTCTAACGATACTGTTGATGGACACTCGCTGCAGCGCATCGCCTTTACGCTCGCCATAGGCCTGTTCCGGCGCCAGCGTTACGCTGAGGTGCTCACCCGCCTGCTTGCCTTCCAATGCGTGTTCGATACCCGAAATCATATTGTCGTGTCCGTGTAGATAAGCCAACGGTGCACCAGCCCGAGAGTCTTCCAACTCTCCCACACCCGGCTCACTGACGACATAGTGAAACTCTACAACTTTATCCTTTCCTATCAACATTGAAACAACCTCGCAATACTGAATTCTTCTGCGTCTGGTGGTACCGAACACCGTTGTCACCGACGCAACGCCAGGGTTTCGATTTTTTATCAAAGCAGCGTGTGTACGGGCGTACTATACCCTTGGGTTTTAGCTAGAATCAACCTGTTCCGGGAAATTTTGTGCCTGTCAGGAGTCGTGGTGAAATATCTACCCGAAAAGCGTTATTCACTTGACGAATTACCCGTGCTCCCACGACTTCTTCCGTTGCGGTTATCAGACCTCGACAAAGGGCATTACATGATCCCGGGATTTTCATGGAACCGCTGATCGGATACAAACGTCTCCTGGCAGAAACAGCCGGCTACCTTTGATCGCTTAGCGTACCCCCGTTGGAAATCTGGCCATCGTTATTGGTGTCCATGCCGGAAAATTTCTGCTGCTTGTATTGCAATGTGCCGGTTGATATAACCGCCGAATTCCTCCAGTGGAATGGCGTTGTCCTGGTTGGTATCCATCATATCGAACCGTTTCCCCAGGACTCTGTTAGTGTCGAAATAGGCCATGAACTTACTTTTCCCATCCCCGCTTTCCTGCCCGGCTGCCATGGCTGAGAGCGTGATCGTACTGGCGGTTAACAGAGCTGGCGCACCTGTGATTCGTCGTTGCATCACTATCGCCTTTCCCGGAAATTGGCCCGCATCACGTCGAATACGACTGACACGGTGTATTTCATCGCAAATTTTTCTCTTTAATTATTTTTTTCGTGATGTGCCGGATTTCGACCCGATTTACGTTATTTTATGGGTACAGATTTAACTAATATGGAAATTTACATTACACTATCAGTGGTAAATACCGGGGACATGGAAACCGAACCTATGAAAACATCGACATCAAGAATTAACTTCCCGCTCCTCATCAGCCTGTTGCTGGTGGTGACACCTTTACCGGCAGGGGCAGAAGGGCCACCGCGTAACCACCCGAATCCAGACGTAACATCTGGTACTGCCCACGATCCCGAGGACCAGAAGCCGCAAGCAGAGAAGCAGCAAAGCCCAAAGAAGACCCGGGAGTCCCCCGCCCGCAAACCCGGTACTCAGGACCAAAGAGCTCAAGATCGGCCACGACAGGACCGGGAACGGTCAGCACATGAACCCTCCCATGCGCCACACGACTCGGATGGCAGGAGTCCGCCGGCACGGGACCATCACCCAAGACGGGAGGAAAATGAACACTCAGATGCGCGACGTGAAGACAGAGACCGGGTTCCGCGCAGGTACGATGCCCGGGAAGAACGGGAACACGGCCATGACCATCGGCCACGTTACTGGGAGGGCAAACGCCAACGTTATGATTATGTTTATACCCCTTGGTATTTCACGCACTTTTTGGCTCCAGTACCCCGCGCCTTCTTCGGAATCGGCCATATCGTAAAACACGTACCCAAAGGCCATGTCCGTGTGGCGGTGGGAGGACTGCCTTATTTTTATTATTCCGGCACGTTTTACCGGCAGCATGCCAAGAGATTCATTGTTGTACCCGCACCCATCGGCGCCGTCGTCAGAACGTTGCCTCCGGGATTCATGGCGGTTGCCATGGGACTTGACACCTACTACCTTCTCAATGATACCTACTATATCTGGGATGCCCTGCGGGATAGCTATATCGTGATCGCAAAACCTCCCGGTATTGACCAGGCTATCTCGGAAGTCAGTCAGGGGCGGTTGTTCGTATACCCTGAACACGGTCAGAGTGAAGAGTTACAGGCCCGGGATCGCTACGAATGTCATCGTTGGGCGGTTACCCAATCTGGCATCGACCCCTCGCTGGAAGAATCAAATTTTGCCAGCGACCAGAACGCGGATTACCGGCGGGCGATGGCCGCATGTCTTACCGGACGGAGATATTCAGTTAAATAGCACCGATCAACGTCGCCATGCAGCGGCAACACTGCATGGCGGCCCCCCCCTGCTCATTCAACATGAGCACGTTGCACGAATCCGCTACCTCATATCGGTGCAACGAGCACCATTACTGCCTCACGGCAGTGCATGAAAATTTCCGCAGCGCGATCTCAGTGACCATGACTTCCAACCACCCTCTTGTTTTTACAGAGAAATATTGCTCCTGGCACAGAGCCTGCTATTGCTGCACTGAGACTGGCGAAGTTCATCTAACCACGGGCATGAAATAGCGCACACCCGCGGTCGTTTCGCTGGCCATCGGCAATATTTTGCACCGAACAACATTATCCACGACAGCCATAACTGCTTATGGCTGCACCAATAACTGGGAGTACCTATTATGAAAAGCAGCGTGTCATTGTTTTGCAGAACACCAGCGGCAATAGTCAGTTTACTGCGCAATGCCTGCCTGTTCACTCTGCTCGCTAGCAACACCGCAGTCGCCGCCACCGGCGCCCCGGAGAAAGAAGAACTAAAATTCGGCTTTATCAAACTTACCGACATGGCGCCGCTGGCCATTGCCTATGAAAAAAGATTTTTTGAAGACGAAGGCCTGTATGTCACGTTGGAACCCCAGGCGAATTGGAAAGTGCTGCTGGACCGCGTCATCGATGGTGAACTGGACGGCGCGCATATGCTCGCGGGGCAGCCCTTGGGCGCGACCATCGGATTCGGCACCCAGGCTCATATCATCACCGCGTTCAGCATGGATCTCAATGGCAACGGCATTACTGTCTCCAGCAAAGTGTGGGAAGAAATGAAAAAAAATATTCCCCTGGAAAACGGCAAGCCTGTGCATCCCATCAAAGCGGACTACCTAAAACCGGTCGTCGAAAAATACAAGGCCGAAGGCAAGCCATTCAATATGGGCATGGTGTTCCCGGTGTCCACGCACAACTACGAACTTCGTTACTGGCTGGCGGCGGGCGGCATCAATCCTGGCTATTACGCACCTGCCAAGGGTGATATCTCCGGACAGATCAAGGGTGATGTCCTGTTGTCAGTCACTCCACCACCGCAGATGCCAGCTACCCTGGAAGCGGGCACAATCTACGGCTATTGCGTGGGCGAGCCTTGGAACCAGCAGGCGGTCTTTAAAGGCATTGGTGTGCCGGTGATCACCGACTATGAAATCTGGAAAGACAACCCGGAGAAAGTCTTTGGCGTCAGCAAAGCATGGGCGGATAAATATCCCAATACCCATATTCGGGTCGTCAAAGCGCTGATCCGCGCCGCCCAATGGCTGGACGCGGAAAACAATAAAAATCGGCCGGAGGCGGTAAAGATCCTGGCACGCAGCCAATACGTCGGCGCGGATGCCGAGGTCATTGCCAACAGCATGACCGGCACCTTCGAATATGAAAAGGGCGACAAGCGCCTAGTACCGGACTTCAACGTATTCTTTCGTTACTTCGCCACCTACCCCTACTACAGCGACGCCGTCTGGTATCTCACCCAAATGCGCCGTTGGGGGCAAATCGCGGACTACAAACCGGATTCCTGGTACATGGAAACCGCACGCAAAGTCTACCGCCCGGATATCTATGCCCAAGCCGCCAAGGACTTGATCGCGGAAAAAAAACTGGCAGCGAGCGACTTTCCCGATCTTGACAAGGAAAGCGGATTTCGTGCGCCCCAGACCCAGTTTATCGACAACGTCACCTACGATGGCCATAAACCCAACGACTACTTGAACAAATTCAGTATTGGTCTCAAGGGCAAGGAAAAAATATAAATAGATGCCGCTCGCGATCCTCCGGCGGACGGCTGTGTTGATTTCACGCTAAGCGAATGGAAGTCTTACCATGACCATAAATATTCTCACCCTTACCCGGGAATGGCGCCTTCAGGTCTTGGCGCCATTGACCAGATTGTTCCAGAAGGAGACGCGCGATGACCAAATCAAGAGCTTCATCAGCTTGGCAGGCGTACCGCTGTTGGCGATCATTGCGTTTCTTCTCCTCTGGGGGGGCGCTGCTTCCCATATCGATACGTCATTGGGTAAAGTCCCCGGGCCCGTCAAAGTCTGGGAACAAACCCTGCAACTAGTGGAAGAACACATTCAGGAGCGCGCCAAGGAACAAGGTTTCTACCAGCGCCAGGAACAGCGTAATCAAAAAATCCTGGAGGATAATCCGGAGGCGGAAGTCAAAATACGCCCGTACACCGGCAAGCCCACCTTTTTCGATCAGGTGTGGACCAGCATCCTGACGGTACTGACGGGATTCATTGTCGCGTCATTTGTCGCTATTCCCGTCGGTATTGTCTGTGGTTTGAGTACGGTACTTTATCGAGCGCTGAATCCATTGATCCAAATATTCAAACCCATTTCCCCATTGGCCTGGCTGCCCATCGTCACCATGATTGTCAGCGCGGTGTACATCAGTGACGATCCGCTTTTTGCAAAATCCTACGTAACCTCCGCGATTACGGTCACTTTATGCTGCATCTGGCCTACCATTATCAATACCACGGTAGGGGTCGCCACGATTGACAATGATCTGATCAATGTCAGTAAAGTGCTGCGTCTCAATTGGCTCACCAATGTTTACCGTATCGTACTGCCATCTTCTATTCCCATGATGTTCGCCGGTCTGCGCGTATCGCTGGGTATCGGCTGGATGGTGTTGATCGCCGCGGAAATGCTGGCGCAAAATCCCGGACTTGGCAAGTTCGTGTGGGACGAATTCCAAAATGGCAGTTCGGATTCCATGGCGCGCATTATGGTTGCCGTCCTCGCCATCGGCATTATCGGTTTTGTGCTTGACCGCCTGATGTTGATGTTGCAGAAAATGGTCACTTGGGACCCACAAGCGATAATCCGTTAATAAGCCACATTCAAGGAGTAATTTTATGCAGTCCAGTCACTTGGTAATTTCGCATGTGTCAATAGAATTTCCTACGCGCAACGGTCCGTTTAAAGCCTTGGACAGCGTGAATCTGGACATCGCCAAAGGGGAATTCGTGTCACTCATCGGGCATTCCGGCTGTGGCAAATCCACGGTGCTGAATATCGTCGCCGGCCTGCATCAGGCGACCGAAGGCGGCGTGATCTTGAATGGCAAGGAGGTAAATCAGCCTGGACCCGATCGCGCTGTGGTTTTTCAAAATCACTCGCTGTTACCCTGGTTAACCGCCTACGAAAATGTGGCACTGGCGGTGAAACAGGTGTTCAAAGGCAAAAAAAATAAACACGAAATGGACGACTGGATTCGCCACAATCTGGCATTGGTGCACATGGAGCATGCCATGGACAAACGACCGGCGGAAATTTCCGGGGGCATGAAGCAACGTGTTGGTATCGCCAGGGCGTTGGCCATGGAACCTGAGGTCCTGCTCATGGATGAACCCTTTGGCGCCCTGGATGCGTTAACCCGCGCGCACATGCAGGATTCGCTGCTGGAAATACAGTCTCGATTATGCAACACGGTCATCATGATTACTCACGATGTAGATGAGGCCGTGCTGCTGTCTGATCGCATTGTCATGATGACCAATGGACCGGCGGCAACCATTGGTGAAATTCTGGCGATTGAATTGCCCAGACCCCGAGATCGCTTGGAATTGGCCGAGGACACACGGTACAATCATTATCGCGCGGAGGTTGTGCGTTTTTTGCACGAGCGGCACGGCAAAATGTCGTCCACGACTCCACAACGGAACACCTCATTAAAAGCACACGCAACCGTTCAATCCATTCCCCCTCGGCAGGGTTTACCCAAAACCAGCGGGGTCAAGTGTGACATCCGTATCAATGTCAGCGATAGCGCGGCTGATTTACCGCGCAATATCGCTTAACGGTTTGGCACGGTATCAATGCAATTTGCGCGTGACCCGAAATGTGCATTCCTTGGCCCCATGGTACATGCACTGCGTCTCCTCGATAGTGAAATCCTCGCCGAAATGCCGAGCCAAGCCTTGAACGATACCCTTGACCACCGGACACATCATCCGCGCCGAATGGTAATGAATGATCAATTCATTTTCCGAGACGCGTTCGCCGGTAAGTTGGGGCGGTTTCCGCATTGGATTGTGCTTGTGCACATAGTGATGAATACTTTTGCCCGCATGTTCGATGATATCGAATGTCTTCCACCGATTGTCCGCCACGTACATGTGATAAAAGGTCATAAGCTTCTTGCCGGTATAGATTCCAAAATCTTCCAGCACCGCGGGTAACGGTAAACTCAACGCTTCCGCGGCGATTTTGGCAATCGCCACGATTTCTTCGTCTGGATATTCCGTTACCGGGAAATATATTTTGTGGACGCTTTGCCCTGATGCCTTGAGCAGGGTTTCCCACGTCGGTTTCCCGCCGTGATGTTCGATGACATAATCACGGAGAAAATCAAAAATCACACCGTACATCCGTACCCCCCCTCACGTTAACGTAATATCTATTGTTACTGTTGTAACCAGCGCTTTTATTTGTTCTGCGGTTTTGCCTTCATCGGTGGAAGGTCACATATATAATGTATTGTATATATATATTCAGTCCAGGGTGGAATTTAACAGGCCTTTATTAAGAAATTCTTAGCTTAGAAAATCTTTTTAAGACTACTACGAAACACCATCGCTGTTGACGGCAAACCGGCCACATGCTCCTTGCCAGGCCACTAATTATCGTCAGCCCGTCAATTGTAGGGGTAACGTTAGCTCCGGAATTTAACTTAATAGGCCACAAAATATTCCTCTCGACTGCTTGCCGTGGCTGTTGTCGGCCAAATGCCAAGCGTTAATGGCACAGAACCTTGTCGACATGCATAAGGTAAATTAACGTTTCTCGACTTTACACATTAAACTTCCAATCTATAGATCAATGCCCCCGATGCGTCTTATCATTTACGCAACATTTTGTTGTATTTTTTCGAATTCCAACCTGCTTCTCACGAACACTATCCTCCAGCTTCTCGTGAATTGCATCCATACTCGATTTTTAATTACACATTTCGCGTTACGATTGTTAATATGTGCCACTGGGATACTTGAACAGGGTCAAGGTACCAGAGCATTTGGGACAGAACACTCAGGGATGATCACGCATCCCAAGGCGATATCGGGTGCCAATACCGTACCGTAAGAAATAAAAATGAGATAGCGTGTGTGCCTGTCCGCTAGACCCTGGAAATTTCGATATCGGACTGCATTTTTCGTATTAACAGAAAGGGAAAGCAATGTACTCCTTTTTTTTCGGTCTCGCGTTCGTTATAACTCTCATCAGTTTCTCGCTACCGGCATCTGCGGATCTCGTCATCAGTGCTCCACCGCGGGAAAATCTTGACCAAGGAAACGCGCAATACGGCCCCATTGCCTCTTTCCTTGAGAATAAATTAGGCACCAAGGTTTACTATGTACACCCGAAAAGTTGGGAGCAATATGCCATCGACATGCGCGATGACAAGTATGACATTGTGTTTGACGGACCACACTTTTCCGCTTGGCGCATGAAACACCTGGAGCACGTACCGTTGGTAAAATTACCCGGTGATCTGGTTTTTTATGTCGTCACCTGGGCAAACAACAAGAAGATCAAGCGCCTGCGCCATCTGAAAAGCAAAAAAACCTGCGGCATGGCATCTCCCAATTTGAGCATGCTTACCTATCTGTCACAATTCACCTACACCGCGGCGCTGCCACCGGTTCTTGAAATCAAAGGCGGAATCCCTGAAGTCTACCGCGCATTCAAAGACGGTAAATGCGACGCGGCGATTCTACGCGATGATTTCTATAACGACCAGCTCAATGTACATGAAAAACAGCAGTTAAAAATCATTTTCAAAAGCCAAAAGCTGCCCAACCAGACCATTACCGCATCCCGCCGCGTTGACAAGCATACGCAGGATCTAATTATTCAAGGGTTACTTGATCCCCAGGGCAGTCGGTCAGCACTGGCGGTTTTGAACCGGTTCAGCAAATCGCAACCTAATTTCGTTGCCACCATGGCTGCTGATTACAAGGGAGCGGAAGGATTGCTTGAGGGTATAGTCTGGGGATGGTAAGCACAGTCATTGATGCGTTGCCGAATTGACAACAACTTAGCGTCTTAAGCGCACCCACCTTGGCTGCGCGCAGTAATCAAGGCGTATGCACCGCTCCTTGGCGGCGCCCCCCAAACACATCGTTAAACTCCGCGAGGAATTCCCATAGCTCCTTCGCTGGCATTGGGTGACAATACAGGTAACCTTGAACATTGTGACAGGCAAATGATTCCACGACTTCCTGCTGTTCCACGTTTTCAATACCGCCGACGACAACCTTGATGCCAAGACTGCTGCCCATCGTATAAATCGCCTTGGTCATCGCCGCATCTTTCTTACTTTCCTTTATATTGCGTACGAATGACTTGTCTATTTTAACAGCGTCGATCGGCATGTTCCCCAGGAGAGCAACCGACGCATATCCTTTACCAAAATTGTCGATGCAGATATTGACTCCGATTTTCTTCAAAGCATGCAGGATATCTATAATATTCTTGCTTTGCGCAATAACCGAATCTTCCGTTAACTCCACCGACAAGTTCGCCGGCGCCATCTGGTACTTGTTGAGCGTTGCACTTATTGCTTCAACAAATCCCTTAGATTTGAATTGGCTTTGCGAGATGTTTATCGCCACCCCAAGATTCTTATGCCCAGCTTGCTGCCATGCCGCCATATCCGATATAGCCTTATCCAAAACCCAGTTCTCGATCGGTATAATCAAATCCGTTTCCTGCGCGATCTGCAGGAACCGGTCGGGTGTCAATATCCCTTGTTCAGGATGCCGCCAGCGTAACAGTGCTTCAATCCCGGTTATGTGCCTTTCCTGGATGTCTATTTGCGGTTGATAGTACAATTCCAGTTGATCTTCGCGCAGCGCGTTCTGTAATTCCCGTTTCAATGCCATTTTCCGCTTCAAATTTTCTTCCAACGTTTCCGAATAGAATTCAAGACGATTCTTGCCTGTCTGCTTTGCGAAGTACATGGCACTATCTGCATGTTTCAACAAGGTTTCTGCATCACGCCCATGTTCGGGAAATATGCTTACTCCGACACTGGCAGTAACACTGGTATGTTCCGTCCCTAACTGAATTGGCTTTGATATCATATGGATCAGGTTAGCCGCGACGCGACTGGCGTCTTCCAATCGCGCAATATCGCGCAACAATACAACGAACTCGTCACCCCCCAAGCGGGCTACGGTATCCTGCATGCGGACCGCGCTGCCGAGTCGCTTACCGATGATTTGTAGCAGCTTGTCGCCGGCATCATGCCCAAGAGTATCATTTATCTCCTTGAATCCGTCGAGGTCGCAATAAAGCACGGCCATCTTCGTATCAGCCTGCCCGTTTTCTGCTATGCCCCTTTGTATCTCTTCCTGCAAGGTCAGCCGGTTTGGCAGGTCGGTGAGGCTGTCATATTTTGCCAGATGACTGAGCTCTACCTCCTGTGCTTTGCGCATGCTGATGTCCTGAAAATAGACGGAAACTCCCTCTTGTCCCGGATACACATGCACTTCCAACCATTTTTCCACGGCCGAATAATACCCCTCACAACTGCGTCGTCCTCCGTCGTGCGCGCCCTGTTCCAACGCTTCCCGAAACCAGGAATCCATTCCGACCAATACCTCAAAAACATTCTTTGAGGCGACATCCGAGGCATTGATGTTCAGCAGGGTCTCCGCCTGCGGATTTACGAAGGTGAAACGCCATTGTGCATCAAGAGCAAAAAATGCGTCGCTGATGCTTTCCAATATGTCTTCGATACGATGATTTTTGTTCTGCAATTCCTGATGCGCCAGTTTCCGTTCCAGCTCACGATGATATTGCTGTAACGCATTGCGCACACTGTCCTCCAGTATCTGCGCGGTAATCGTCGACTTTGGCAGATAGTCAGCGGCTCCCGACTGCATCAAATCCACAGCCAGTCTTTCATCTCCCTGTCCCGTTAACACGATCACCGGTGTGTCTATGTTATTACTGCGCGCCTTTACCAATACCGACAAACCATCACCGTCAGGCAACAGGTAATCGAGAAATATTATGTCATAATGATCCCGGCCAAGAGTGATTTCAGCAGTCTGCGCGGAATTTACCTCGTCGATGTCAAAAAGATAATCCCGGACGCCACGCAGAGCCCGTTTTATGGAAAGCCGATCCACATTATCGTCGTCGATAATCAATACACGAAGCACATCAGTAGACTTATTCATGGCATTTCAATCAGATTCCAGTACATGTTGAGAGTAGATACCGCTTCAATAAACTTTCCCGGCACCAGTGGCTTGATGACATACCCGGCAACGTTAAGCCGGTACGCCTCGATTTTGTCTTGATCTTCATTCGACGTTGTCAGCACTACCACATTGATGGACTTCAGCTGAGGATCCTGCCGCATTTCGCGCAGAAACTCTATGCCGTTCATGCGTGGCATGTTGATATCGAGAAGGATGATCTTAGGAGTAGGCTCGATCTTTTCCAACCCTGATCCACCACGCAGCATGGCGAGCGCTTCCAGCCCGTCATGAGCGCGAAATAACGGGTTGCGTATTTTTACCTTGCTGAACGCTCTCACCACATTGAGCGCATCCACTTCATCATCGTCGATCAAAAGAATGGCTATATTTTCCGGGCTCATGCGGCGCGCACCCTGGTGGCACGTTGTGGCCAGGTAAAACTGAACTTGGCCCCCCTGCCGATATCTGAATCAACCTGTACGACACCACCATGATCTTCCACTATCTTTTTCACAATACTCAATCCTACTCCGGTGCTTTCAAACTGATCCCTTGGCGTGAGCGTCTGAAAAATGGCAAAGATTTTTTCGTGATACTCTGGCGCAATACCAGGTCCGTCGTCGGCCACCGTAAACTTGTAACTACTCCCCGTATCGTCCACCGTGACAGTGGTCTGGCCGGTGTCCGCGCTTCGGTACTTGATCGCGTTACTGAGGAGATTGGAAAATACCTGGGCCAACAATACTGGCGCTGTAACCAGACGCGGCATACCAGGACCCACTGTTATGCTATAACCAGACGGGACTGGCAAGGTCTCAATGGTCTCTCGCAATAGCACGGCCACATCCACGGACTTTTCCTCAACGTCCATGCGTCCCGCTCGTGAATATGCCAGAATTCCGTTTATCAACGCTTCCATCCGATTAACCCTGCCACGCATCAATTCCATTTGTTCATGCACGCCTTCCGGTACATCAGTGCCGAGATCTTCCTCAATCCAGGCGGATAAATTGGCGATTGCCCGTAACGGTGCTTTCAAATCATGGGATACCACGTAGGCGAACTGATCCAGCTGCCTGTTGGACCGTTCCAATTCCAAATTTTTCGATTCCAGCTGCTGTTTGGCGATCAACCGATCACTAATGTCAGTCGCGGCAAATACGATGCCGAATATTTCCGACGCTGACAGCAAATAGTTTCCGGATATTTCCACATTCAAACATGAATTTGATTTTGATCGGAAGCAGGTATCGTATTTAATGATCTCTCCCTGCTCCGCCAATAATTGCAGCAACCGGTCCATATTTTTTGTATCCGGAAACAATATGTCGACACGCATGCCAACCAGTTCATTTTCTTGATAGCCGGTATGCACCAACAACGCAGGATTTGCCATTACAATATTGCGTTTGCCATCAATGACAACCAGCATATCTCCCATTGAACGAATAATACTTTCCATATACTCACGACTGAAAGTAGTGGCATGCAATGCCTCGATCATGCCATTAAAGGTCGACGCCAGAGAGCCAATTTCATCGTCTGCATATTTTTCGACGTGTACTTGCAGATTCCCGTGTTGCACTTCCATCGCGACATCGCGCAGATCTGTAACCGGCTTCAATATCATCGATCTGAAAAAATAATAAACCATCAACAAAGTGGCGGCCAACAACAGAATAGTCACTGTGACGATCAACTCTATTATCGACCATTGCGCGTTTCTTGAGGTTTCGCCTATATCATCGATAAGCTTGATCAGGGTGACACGATTCTGTTCAGCTTTGACCTCGATATCCGACAAGTTCATACCAAGTACGAAATAGCCAATCGTTTCCTTGTCCACTGCTATTTCAAACTTTTCTTCGATATCACTTGCATGGTCTAACTTGCCGTGCTTCAAAAAAGGTTTACCTGTTTTCTTAACGAAGTAGCCGTAAGCGACTTCTCTGTCAAGGGTCACGTCTTTTTGCATCTGTTGAAGTGCGGTCAGATTATAGGACAGAATATAGTCTTTGGAAGCGTCCGCAATAAATCTACCGATGCTCTTTGCCTTGGAAACCAATGCTTCCCGCAAAGCGTCTTCCGTCGCTTGATTAGTGTGCTCCAATGTCGCTGACGCCAATGTCACTTGAGCCAGAGAATATCTGGCCACCTCCTTGTAGATCGCCACCACAGCGACGACCAAAGCAATTGCCGCAATCAGAAATATCGAGCTCTGAAACTTAATTGTCAAGTTCGAAAATTTGACATTCCGCAGACGTTGCAGAAAATAGAAAAATGGATGCTTAATGCTATTTAACAGGGTCACGGTGATCTACCACATAGACATAATTGCGAGTCAAATCGTAGTCACGATCCTCAATGTCTCTTATTCGCTCCACCCCGCGGTCAATACCGCGCAGGACTTCGGGGTCCGCTTTTTTGATAAGGTCCTTGATACGCGCCGCCAATTTTCGGTTCAAACCGTTACGCATCACGAACAAAGGTGGCGATATTTCAGGCGACTCTGCCAAAACCCGCAACCCGCTACTCAGATATTTAAGAGCAGTGTCCGCGCGCACCCCACCGGCATCGAAGTTATTGTTGATGATATTCAGCGCGATATTGTCGTCGCTACCTACATATTGATAGGCAATGAGATTTTCCAGCTTGATATCTGACATTAACAGCATGTAACGGGGAACATAATGCGACATCGCCGAATTGACATCGCCAAAGGCAAATCTCTTACCCCGTAACTGCGCAACCGTCTTCAGCATACTGTCTGCACGCACCAGAATCACCCCATGTAATTTAATTTCATCTGCACCGGCGATACTTACCATGGGCAACACTCCGGCGGCGCGATGGGCACGAACGTAGGAAACCGGATCTAAATAGCCAAAGTCAATTTTGTTAGTTTTATACTGTTCAATAATATCGATATATGACTTACCTACCTTGATCTCGATATCGAAATGCAACTCCGTTGCTAGATAGCGAATCAGCGGCTTAAAAATCACGTAAAGTTCGCTGGGCTTTTTATCGGGGGTCACACCGAAAACCAGAGGTGCTGACAAAGCCTGCAACGCGGGAAAAAACAAACTGGAAATCAATACAAGGACCAATAGATCTATCCTCATTATCGCCTCCGCTTTGCAGGGTGTATTGAACCTTTACTGACTATATCGTAATAAGGGCGCGACTCCTTAAATAAAAAGAAGCGAGCTGCGCTGGGGCTGATATTAAGCGGCTAATGGCGTAACCACGGCTGAGGCAATTGAGCTGATGTCACGCATGAATATTTTAGTGTAGATAGCCGACTTTCTTCTCCAGGTCCTTGATCACCATCTGTACCTCCTCGGCATCCTCGGCATCCGGTGAAAGCTCCAAATACCGCCGGTAATCCAGAACCGCTTGCCGAGCATAGTCCAGTTCTTCGTAAATCATGGCACGATCCAGGACTTCATGCGGAGCATAAGGATCCAGACTGATAATACGGTCCATCACCATCAGCAACTTGAAGATATTACCATTACTGGAATAGATGTTTTTCAAATTGGTGAGAATACGCACCAGAATTTCCTGGTCACTTACCGGACGCAGCATGTCACCGCTGGTCTCGACAGTCGGCGCGTTCTGCCCGTACATTTCCTGCAACCGGCCGTTGAGATCTTCATGATTCAACAAGATTCCGTGCTCATACGGGTTTACAATCATGTCACATTCCCCTTCGGAAATGCGCACGAGAAAATGTCCGGGAAAATTCAGACCCTCGATATTCAAACCAAGCTTTCTTCCTAACTCCATGTAAAGCACACCCAGCAACAGCGGCACGCCGAGCTTTCGATCCATCACTTCATTGAGAAAACTATTGCGCGGATCGTAGTAATTATCATCATTACCACAAAAACCCTGCTCGTAAAACAGATAATAGTTTATCGCCTTTACCACCTGCACCATGGATGGTTTTGTATCCAAATAGGTCCTGATATCTCGCGCATAACGCTCAAGGAGCGATACATAGAGATGTATTTCCAACCCAGGATATTCGTCTAAAGCCAACTCTAGCGTACGATGCGCTAAACCATTTTCTTTAAAGGCTGCTGCCACAAGTCCCATGCTGCTAATGTACTCTATTATTATCGTTACGGTATTTGCCCAGAAAATCACACTAAATGTCCAAGCTCAGTTCACATAATCGACCCCTTGCATTGACTCTTTAGTGAATTTTCCAAACATATTGCCGTCAGCCACCATATGAATGTTCCCGGAAACCACTCGGCATTCGGGTTTCTCTGCGCCGTCATGATTGGTCCCGCTTGTCTATGCATCAATAGGTGGCGCAATGCACCCTACTTCCGCTTCATACCAACGGCAACTTCAATCTGCTTAATCTTCCTCTTTAAGGCTTCCGCCAATTTGCGCATATCCTGACGCAAATATATATGCTCAATATTCATCTGAATCTGGAACGCCAGACTTTCAAGCGTTGCTTGGTCTTTTGCGGTAAATTTCTTGCCTTCTTTTTTATTGAGCACCTGTATGGCGCCAATGATTTTGTTGTTTGACGCATTTTTTACCGGGACGCAAATCGCCGTGCGCGTTGAATAGCCGACCTGCTGGCCCACCATCTCGTGAGTCCCGGTTCTATCCATCATATTGTCTTCGATCACACATTCGCCGGTTTCAATTACTTCCCCGACCAGAGAACCCTCCTTGGGAACGGTAATTTCGGCTTCACTGACACCCGTACCGCATTTGATCCAGATGTTGTCCTGTTTCGGGTCCAATATAAAAAGGCTGCTGCGCTCGGCATTCAAGGTTTGCGGAAGGATCTCTACAAAAAACTTTAATAAATTTCGGTCCCCCAATTTATTCCAGGCATCATCAATCTTCCGCTGCTTGTCTCTTAGCTCGTTAAGGGCACTGAGTAATTCATCAGTTTTCATTGAAGTTTTTATGTTGGGATTTGAACTCTATAACGGTCGTTACGGAAATTTTTTTAGGGTGAGCGGCCAGGCAAGCCGTTGTCATGCGAAGTCATGCTATAAATGAAAATAGTTATAATTAAATCGTATATAATTGAAAAAAATAATGGCAACTACGGTAAATGGAACAAGAAAACACCTGCTTAACCTGATAGCATTGAGACATATTCACCTTTAAAATATAATGTTAAGAATGAGGGTTCGTACGCCAATGAGAGGCATGACTGTTCCCGGCAATGAACAGCTTATACTCTGTCTGGCATCTCTACCGAAATTAAGGAATAAGCGCTTGTTAAGAGATAAGTAATACTTTACAAATATAGTTGCTCCTGGACCTGCACAATGTGATTGGCAAAACGGCGCCTGCAGACACGAGCCATTCCTATAATATCGAGGGGGAAGTATGGATCATACGGGATCCGTTGAACGACAAGAGAAGAAAAATTTTATGAAGCGGTTTAGTTTAAAGGGTCTCTTCACTCGCGATAAGTCCCCCATTGAAAGAAGGGCAATAATTCGCCCAAAGAATGGCTACGATGTCACCATCCTGATTGTCGATGATTCAAAAACCGTGGTCTTTGCGATCAATAAATTACTCACCAGCGCGGGGTTCAGCGCCCTGGCCGCCAACAATGCCACCGATGGCATAGAGTTAGCCAAAACCCACAAGCCGGATCTCATTCTCATGGACGTCGTTATGCCCGGTATCAATGGATTCCAGGCCACCCGCGTATTGCGCAGCACTGAAGAAACAAAATCGATTCCCATCGTCATTATCAGCGGTAACCAGATGCAGACGGAGAAAGTTTGGGGGCAGCGCCTGGGGGCCAATGGATTTCTCCCAAAACCCATCGATCGGGGTGATTTCTTCAGACTCCTGGATGAGATCCTTGATTTACGGCAACATGCGGTTATGTAGTACGGCTACGGTTTCACCAACGCCCAGCTGCCACTGTAATCCCGCAGATCGGACTCTTGGAGCCTGCCGTTCATATAGAGCTTATCAAACATCTCCCGGGTTATTGCCGTTTTGGCACCTGACCGGTTTGTGTAAAACCACTCTCCGTGGATACACAGCTCAAACATGGTGACCATGATATCGTCAAACCGAATAGCGTGTTGTTGCGCCAATTCCAGGAAATCCTGCAGTTGCAGTGGCCTTTTTCGATTGGCAAATTCCTCTCTGACCAAAGCAGCCAATGCGGGGTCCCATTTCGGTACTTCTAAGCTTACTGCATCATCCGACATGTGCTCTGCTCCTTCTTGGTGAACATTGGTAGTCAACTCTGGGTCAGAGTGCCATGCTATCATTTAACCCCGTAACAAAGATCCTTGGCTGGTATTATGGAGTTTCATCTGGTGCCTGACATCGGGTTTCCTTGTCAGGTCCCAATCAGCCACTGCATTCTCGAACCCGTATTGGTGCAAACCAGCGAAAGATATCCCTATGATACCATTACACGATGATAACCCCACCACATCAGTTCCATTCTATACAATAACGCTCATCACTAGTTGCGTACTGATATTTTTATGGCAACTTTCGCTTGGCCCCCGAGCGGAACATTATATGTATGTCTTAGGAACGATTCCAGTGGTTATTAGCGGGCAAAAATCCCTACCACCGGACATCGCCTTGATTCCTTCCTGGGCGACTGGCATTACATCGATGTTTTTACACGGCGGCTGGATGCACCTCATCGGAAATATGTTTTATCTCTGGATATTCGGCAATAACGTCGAAGAGGCAATGGGCCACAGAAAATTTCTTCTCTTCTATGTCGTCTGTGGCTTCTGCGCCATGGTGGCGCATGTGTCTTCCAATATCCATTCCGAGATCCCGATGGTCGGCGCCAGTGGCGCGATATCCGGGGTACTCGGGGCTTACCTGTTGCTTTACCCTCGTGCCCGGGTGTTAGTCGCGATTCCCTTAGGTATCTTTATCCATACTACGCGTTTGGCTGCCGGTTGGGTGCTGGGTTTCTGGTTCATATTGCAGTTGGTGAACTCCTTGCTCGCCACCGGACAACAGGGCGCAGGCATTGCCTGGGGGGCCCACGTTGGAGGTTTCGTTGCCGGCATGTTACTGGTGTCCTTATTCAAAAAACCGGGAGTACGTCTGTTCGCGCCACCACGGCGACGCACCTAAAATAATCAATATATGGTGCGGAATGTAAGATTGATGCGTTCACCAGCTTCAGCCGTTACCTTAGGGACGGAATGCTGCCAGTAATGTTGCAATGCCCCCCCCATGGTCAGCAAACTGCCCGATGTCAACGGAATTACCACGATACGCTTACTGCGATT
>JAHECY010000064.1 GCA_024641505.1 Gammaproteobacteria bacterium | reverse complement strand
CTTCGAAAGGGTTGTTCACGCTGGATGAGGTCCGTGCCCACACCAAGGCCAGCAGCTCCTGCGGTTCCTGTACCGGACTGGTGGAGCAGATTCTCGCCTCCACGCTGGGCGGGGATTATTCCGCGGCACCGCATGTCAAGCCCATGTGTAAATGCACCGCGTATACCCACGATGACGTGATTAAAATTATCAAAGAGCGGCATTTGACGGATATCCGCGCAGTCATGAGCTACATGGAGTGGCAAACACCTGATGGCTGTCATAGTTGCCGGCCGGCACTGAACTATTATCTGCTCGCGGCGTGGCCGGAGGAAGTGCAGGATGACCCCCAGTCCCGCTATATCAACGAACGGGCGCACGGCAATATTCAGAAAGACGGCAGTTATTCCGTGGTGCCGCGCATGTGGGGCGGCTTGACCACACCGGATCAGTTGCGCGCTATTGCCGATGTTGCGGACAAGTGGCGGGTGCGGGAAGTGAAAGTCACCGGCGGCCAACGTATTGATCTGTTCGGTATCCAGAAGCAGGACTTGCCCGGCGTCTGGGCCGATCTGAGCAAGGCCGGCATGGTTTCCGGTCATGCCTACGGCAAGGCCTTGCGCACTGTAAAAACCTGCGTGGGCAGTACCTGGTGCCGTTTCGGTACTCAGGATTCCACCGGACTGGGAGTGAAACTGGAGGAAATCACCTGGGGTTCCTGGATGCCGCACAAATACAAAATGGCGGTATCCGGATGTCCGCGTAATTGCGCGGAGGCCACTATCAAGGATTTCGGCGTGGTGTGCGTGGACTCCGGTTACGAGTTACACGTCGGTGGCAATGGCGGTGTCAAGGTGCGGGTTACGGACCTGCTTTGCAAGGTGACCAGCGCAGCGGACGTTATCGAATATTGTTGCGCGTTCACACAATTGTATCGCGAACAAGCGCATTATCTGGAACGTACCGCACCCTGGTTGGAACGCATGGGCTTGAGCTATGTTAAACAGCAGGTGGTCGATGATGCAGAGAACCGGCGCCGGTTGGCAGCCCGTTTTACCAAGTCTCAGGCAACCGTGCAACAGGATCCCTGGGCACAGCGCGCCTTGCAAGGGGCACAGCGTCATGAGTTCGAACCGATGAAGCGCATCATGTGACGTGACGATCAATATTTTGGAGGGAAAGATGTCAGGTATTTCGAGTTTAAAGCAGACGACCACAACTGATTGGATTGAAGTCGGTACGGTGGAGGATATTCCGCGCTTGGGCGCTCGTGTCGTGGAATCAGCAGTGGGCAATATCGGGGTGTTTCGCACGTCGGACGATGAGGTGTTCGCGCTTCTGGATCATTGTCCGCACAAAGGCGGTCCCTTGTCACAAGGCATCGTGCATGGCAGGCGAGTGACCTGTCCGTTGCATAATTGGGTGCTGGAATTGGATTCCGGCGCCGCGGTTGCTCCGGACGAGGGTTGTGCGGCCGGCTATCCGGTAAAAGTAGTCGATGGCAAAGTGTTCCTGTCGTTATCGCCGAAATAACCACTACCATAAATATTGAGGTAAACATGCTTTTCGGCAGAACCAGGAAAAATCCGATAACACTACCAAAACGGGAAGTCACGAATTGGGTGTACACCACCTGCGGTTACTGCTCCACCGGATGCTCGATCGAGGTCGGCGTCAACGGGCAGGGCGAGGCGGTGACCTCGCGCGGTGTGGGCAGTGCCGATGTTAATCGCGGCAAACTCTGCATCAAGGGGATTTTTGAGCATGAGCTGTTCTATTCAAAGAACCGCGGTACCCGTCCTTTGCTGCGGCAGCAGACGCATACGCCGTTTCAGGAAACGACTTGGGACCAGGCGTTGGACCATACCTCCCTGGAAATCAAGCGTATTCAACAGACCTATGGCCGTGACAGTTTCGCGATCGTGTCTACCGGGCAGTTGATGACGGAAGAATTCTACACCCTGGGAAAGCTCGCCCGCGGGGTGATCGGCACCAATAACTACGACGGCAACACGACTTTGTGCATGGCGTCCGCGGTTTCCGGGTACAAGCGATCATTCGGCAGCGACGGTCCTCCCGGATGCTACGATGATTTTTCTCATACCGAATGTCTGCTGGCATTCGGCTCCAACCTGCCTGAACAGCATCCGATCATTTACTGGCGGTTGCGTCAGGCGTTGGAAAAGCGCAAGTTTCCCGTGATCGTCGTCGATCCTCGGGTCACCATGTTCGCGCAGTTCGCGGACATGCATTTGCCGATCACTCCGGGTACCGATGTGGTGCTCCTCAACAGTCTGGCGCATGTCATCCTGCAAGAAGGGTTGGCGGATATGCGCTATATTGCAGCCCATACTTCCGGTCATGAAGAATTTTCCGCCCTGGTGGCGCAGTATAATCCGGTGATGGCGGCGAAAATCTGCGGCATTGATGAAGATACGATACGCAATGTGGCGCGCCTCTATGCCAAGGCCAATGCCGCCATGTCGATCTGGACCATGGGAATCAATCAGAGCACTCACGGTTCCGATGGCGTCGTGGCGATTAATAATCTGAATCTGATCACCGGTAATATCGGCAAACCCGGTGGCACCAGCCTGTCCATCACCGGTCAGTGCAACGCCATGGGTACCCGGGAGTGGTCATCTTGCTCGGGTTTACCGGGATATCGCTTATTGGAAAACGCGCAGGATCGGCAGGAGATCGCCGACTTCTGGGGTGTCGATCCGGAATTTTTTCCGAAAAAACGCGGCTTGTTTCAGACCGATATCTTTCCAGCCATCGAGACCGGGCAAATCAAAGGGTTGTGGTTGGTGGCCACTAATCCGATGACTTCCATGCCCAATACCGGACGTATCCGAAAAACGTTGGAGAAACTGGAATTTCTCGTGGTACAGGACAATTATTCAGACGTGGAAACCACCGAATATGCGCATGTATATTTACCGGCATCCATCTGGGCGGAAAAAGAAGGCGTCATGACCAACACCGAGCGCCGTGTCAATGTTATCCGTAATGTACTCAAACCCTACGCGGATTCCAAACCGGACTTATGGATATTCAATCAAATGGCCAGACGTTTTGCTGGTGGCCAGAAGATTAAATTTCCGGAAACGGCACCCAAGGTGTTTGATGAAATGCGCACCTTGTCCAAAGGACGATTTCTGGATATTTCGGGAATGACCCATGATCTGATCGAAACCAATCGTGGCATCCAATGGCCCATGACCCAGGGTGCGGCAACGGGTACGCCGCGTTTGTACAGCGATGGCCGGTTCAATCACCCGGACCGTAAAGCAAAACTCATCGCGTTACCGTTTATCGATAATAACGAGCGGCCGGATACCGATTATCCTTTCTGGATGAACAGTGGTCGGGTGATCGAACATTTTCACACCCGTACCCGTACCGGAAAGTTGGGTAATCTCAATAAGTTCAGTCCCACTCCTTATATGGAGATGAATCCGGATGCGGCGCATGCATTGGGCGTGGCACATATGTCCTATGTGCGGATTGTGTCGCGTCGTGGCGATGCGGTGGTGATGGTGCAGTTGACGCACCGGGTACCGCGCGACATGGTGTTCATTCCGTTTCATTTTCATGAATGCGTGAACCGTGTGAGTCTGGGATTACTGGATCCCTATTCCCGGCAGCCTGCATTCAAGCAATGCGCGGTACGCGTGGAATCGATGTCACAACAAGCGGCAGCGGTGCTCAACCTGGCCGCGCGTAGTTTTTAATGCTGGGGTCAGGTCTTTCCCTGACACATCACAATTGTTGATGTTGCAGAGAAAGGCCTGACCTCCTGATAAGAGGCAGTACAATGTATCAAGTACGTGACGATGAGCCCGAGTATGCGTTTATTCCGGATGTGGCCGCGCCGGCCAGCAACCAGTGGGGGAAAAATGTCACCCTGGTGAACACCGATGATGCGCTGGCCGGGAAAAGTATGCACATCAACGGTGATGGTTCCGTCGGGAGCAGTCCACATCGTTATCGGCAGCATGGCTTTCACTTTACCGCCGATAATTGTATTGGCTGTCACGCTTGTGAAGCGGCATGCAGCGAGAAGAATGAATTGCCGGCACATATCAGTTTTCGCTCCGTGGGATACCTGGAGGGCGGTAGTTACCCTGCCTATCGGCGCATGAATATTTCCATGGCCTGTAATCACTGTGACGACCCGGTATGTTTGAAAGGCTGCCCGACCCGGGCTTATACTAAATTCGCCGAGTATGGTGCGGTATTGCAGGATCCCGACATTTGTTTTGGTTGCGGCTATTGCACCTGGGTGTGTCCGTACAACGCTCCCCAATTGGATCCCGTCAAAGGACAGGTTTCGAAGTGCAATATGTGCGTCGATCGCCTGGAAGTGGGTTTGAAGCCGGCATGCGCGGCCGCCTGCCTGGGTGGCGCCCTGGATTTCGGCGTGATCGAAACCACGCCGGAAAATCGGGAACAGGCAAAAATTCATATTCCGGGGTTTCCCGATCCGGAAATTACTCATCCCAATATTCGTTTTCAACAGATCAAGAGCCTGCCTCGGGATATGACCCGCACCGACAGCACGCCGATACGTTATCAGCGTGACGCGCAAGGTGTGGAAGAGTATAAGGCAAAATCGCATGGTGCACCGTTACCCAAGCAGTGGAATTTACTCAAGCTCAGCTCCCGGGAAAATCCGCTGGTGCTGTTCACTTTGGTGACGCAAACAGTAGTCGGCGCCTTTATTCTGTTATTTCTTGGGCCCATGTTCGGGCTGGAAATGCTGGGTCGTGATACGCACCCCTATATTCATGCCGGTCTGCTGGTGGCTTTAATTGGCGCGCAGACGCTGGCGCTGGCGGTTTCCACCCTGCATTTGGGCAAGCCGCACCGATTTTACCGCGCGTTTAATAACCTGAAGTATTCACCGGTGAGCCGTGAAGTCGCTGGTATTGCGGTGTTCTACAATCTGCTGGTAATTTATTCTCTGGCGTCAGTGTTTCCCACTGCGTTGAACTGGATATCCCCAACACTCACCCACGCGGTGCTCATGGTGTGCGGATGGGGTGCGGTAATTGCCGGACCTGTCGCCATCCATGCGATGCATAAAATCTACCGGATCAAGGCGCGGCCTTTCTGGAATCATTGGCAGGTGCTGACCAGTTTCTACGGCACCATGCTGAGCTTGGGTAGTCTGATTGTGGGCTGGGTATTTGCCGCAATGCTAACGCTGAGTGGCGAGGGTTATGGCAGTTTGCTGTCGGTGCTGACGCTGCCCATCACTCTGGGATTGATAGTTGACGGCATCGGATTGATCGCCCATGGAAAATATTTGTCCGCTTACGGCGCTGAAGCCAGTGCCGCACAGTGGCAACAGCTCACCGTTTTCGGGCATACCCACGGCCTGCGCAACAAATTGCTGGTGCTGGCGTGCCTGTTGGCTCCCGGTTTTGGCTTGTGGGGCATGACCGGTGGTATCGGCCTGCTGGCTTGGAGTCTACTTGCGCTAGGCTGTATCACGGCAGCGGTTATCGGGCGTGCGCTGTTCTATGTGCTGGTGGTGCCAACCACCATGCCCGGGGCCTTCTTCTGGCGTAATCAGGGGTTTGAGGCCCACGCCCGCGCTTCGGGTCTGGCTCGGATGGAGCAAGTGGGAGTATTGCCCCAGGCAGAGTATCACGATCTGCAGAAACAACGTGTCGTCACTGACCTGAAAAACGAATATTACAAACTCAGGCAGCGCGGCTTGTCGTACGCGATCCGTCAAGGCTGGAGACTCGTGTTCACACGGGCCTGATGTCCAAAGCCGCACACCTGAAGGGTCGGATGCGCATGTGCTTGGTGTGCCGGTCGCCGCTAAACTTGAGGGGCGGGGTGTGGGTTCCAATCAGGGACTAAAAGCAGCACAATAGGGGTAACAGTGCGGTTATTCCGCCGCGTGTCCCCCGGGTGCCTATGACTGAAGATGAATACCACACGTTGTCAGCGCGTATCGGGCGTCTGCACCTGAAGCAACGCCTGGGGATCGAGCGTGATTATGAAGCCCGGGTCTTTGGCCAGGGATTAAATTTCTTCCATATTGAAAATTGGTATTCGGTGCATTCACTGATGCGTACCGCCATGCAGGTCACCGGCCTGTACGGGCGCGGCAAGCGGAATGCACTGGATATACGCATACGTCATCATGAGGTCACATTGCCCGGATCGGCGCCGGAGCTGAACGGTTTTACCATACTGCAGTTGAGCGATGTGCATTTGGACATGAATGGATCGATTACCAAGGCGATAATCAAGCAACTGCAGAAGGTGACATATGATTTATGCGTTATTACCGGCGATTTCCGCGGTCAGACCTACGGTCCTTTCGATCGTGTACTGGACGCCGTCGCGGAAATGCAGCCCCACCTTCACGGACCCGTCTATGCCGTGTTGGGAAATCACGACTCTATTGAAATGGTGCCCGGCCTGGAGTCGATCGGTCTGCGGTTGTTGTTGAACGAGAATGTCTGCTGCGACGTCAAAGGCTGCAAGCTGTACCTGGCCGGTATCGACGATCCGCATTATTACTGCGTCGATAATATTGACAAAGCGGCGCAGGATATTCCGCCGGATGAAGTTTCCATTCTCCTGTCCCACTCCCCGGAAACCTACAAGCGCGCCTCCTACAGCGATTTTAATTTGATGTTGTCGGGGCATACCCATGGGGGGCAGATCTGTTTGCCTGGGGGTTACCCGTTGATGACCAATGCTCGCTGCCCAAAGCGGTTTTGCGCCGGAGCCTGGAAATACCACGATCTGATCGGTTATACGTCGGTGGGTACCGGGTCATCCATCATCGACGTACGGTTTAACTGCCCCCCGGAAATGACCTTGCATCACTTGCGAAGCGCGTGATGCGCGGAGCGAGGTGAACAATTAATAAGGAGTCTTACGCAAGCGCAGTTTATGCAATAGCGGCGACACGGTCATTTCCAGAACCGTGAAAATCAGGGTTATGGAGATGATCACGGGATATGACAGGTTTAATTGCTGCATAACCAGTAGCAAGGGCAGCAAGGCTTCGGGTATCTGATCCAGGCCAATGGCCTGGGCGCTGGATTTCATGCCGGCGCGGCGCTTGATGAAACTGGAAATCAAATCACCGGCCATGGCGCCTGCCGCTATCAGTAGACCGGTGGATAACGACAGACCCAACAGCGGCGCAGCCAGAGTGGTACACAACAAACTGCCCAGTAACCCGCGCACGGTTTTAGAGATGCCGAACAGCGGACGGCCGTCGATGAACAATTTACCGCCATCCAGGGGGATGGCCATACGGTTGCCAAAAAGTTTATGTAAGGCAACCGGAGTGGCATTGGCCACAATAATCAGCAGTAAAAGCGTGACAATTTCCATATCGTTACCATCTGGATATTGGATATTACCGTTCTGGCAGCGTCGTCCAGCCGGGTGATCTTTCCCCGACGATAAACATATCAGGCGTCTCTCGATCCCACAACGCAATATTCATGTCAGTCCAGACCACGAGTTACCGGGTACGGTGGCTATTGCGGGGTCGCTGATGGATCGTTGTTCAAGCGGAGGGGAGTATCCGCCACATGCGCACGGCTGGCGGCACCGCAAGGGTGCCACCTTGAGTGCCGCATGCTGGAGATTACTTGGCGATGTCGATCTTCGCGGTTTTTCGCACATCCGCCAGAAAGTTGGTGATGCGCTCTGTGCGAATTTTCTGCGCAAGCTGATCCTTGATCGCGCTGAAGGGTGGTGGGCTGATGGTGCGCGTGTCTTCAAGCAGAATCACATGCCAGCCGAATTCGGTCTTTATCGGAGTTTTAGTGTATTTGCCTTTTTCCAGTTTAGCGACGGCATCGGAAAAAGGTTTCACCATCTGTTCAGAGCGGAACCAGCCCAGATCGCCGCCCGCGCTTTTCGACGGGCCATCGGATTTTTCTTCGGCCAGTTTGATGAAATCCGTGCCCTTGTCCAGCTCGGCGACGATGCTTTTTGCGCCCTCTTCACTGTCTACCAGAATATGACGTGCCTTGAATTCAGTATTTGACAGGGTGGCGATGTACTTATTGTATTCCGCCGTCAGGAACTCGTCGGTAAGTTCTTTGTCCCCTTCGGCCAGATTGCGAATTACCTGGCTGGCCAGAATGTTGCGTCGGGCGCTGTCCAGTTCCAGTTGCACCTGGGCATTTTTTTCCATTTTGCCCGCCATGGCCTTTTGGTAGAGGATTTCGCGATTGATCAGTTCCTGAAGCAGTTTATCGCGCTGTTCCTGATCAACGTCACTGGAACTGGGCGCACCACGCTGCAAGGCGTAGACATCGAGCATGGCCTGGGTGATCTTGTTGCCGTCCACGGTGGCAATGACTTTATCGGCCGCTAGCAGGGGTGTGGCGCAGAACAGTGAGCATAGTGCCAAAATGATTAGTTTAGAGTGCATGTATCAGATCCTATGGTTTGGTGGTTTCTTCGACACTCTGGGCTTTGATGCTCAGGGCATGAATTTCGGTTTGCATGGCGTCACCCAGGGCTTCGTAAACCATCCGGTGGCGCTGTACCAGGGATTTGCCGGTAAATGCTTCAGCTACGATGTGAACCGTAAAATGTCCGCCCTGGCGGGCGCCGGCATGCCCGACATGTTTGTGGCCATCGTCGATAATATCCAGGCTCAGGGGCGTAAACGCCATGGTGAGACGCGACTTGATCAATGCAATGCGTTGTTGTGCGTCCATTACGGAAGTACCTGCTTGAAGGGTTTGACAGTGACCTGTTTGAATACGCCGCCACTGACATAAGGGTCATCCTGCGCCCAGGTCTGGGCGCTGGCGAGATCAGGAAATTCCGCCACGATCAAACTGCCGGTGAATCCAGCTTGTTGCGGATCCGGGCCGTCCACTCGCGGTAAGGGACCGGCCAATACCAGTCGGCCCTGCATTTGCAAGGCCTGGATGCGTTCCAGATGCGCGGGGCGCACCGCCTGGCGTTTGGGCAGGCTGTCCGCGGTATCTTCGCCTAATATCATGTACAACATGTTAATTCGTCGCGCTGTCGGGTGAATGAGACGGCAATGTTACCATGAAATATTCGTTGTCCCCATAGAGGGCCCAGACCCGGGGGAGTGCTAATGGCACGGTATGTCCCCTAAAATCAGGAAGGTGATTGGGGCTCTTCTTTGATATGCCGGGACAGGTAAAACATCTGACCAAACAGAAAAATTACGGTCAGGGCGGACATCCCGAAAACCTTGAAATCCACCCAGGTGTCCGTGTCGTAGTGATAAATTACGTAGATGTTCAAGCACCCCAGGACCATAAAAAAAATGACCCAGCTGAAATTGATCCGGCGCCAGATGTCCTGGGTCAGCGTAATCGCGGAGCCCATGGTACGTTCGGACAGATTCTTTTGGCCGATGTACTGACTGCCGAGAAAAGCCACGGCAAACAGCCAATTGAGCACCGTGGGTTTCCACTTGATGAAAGTATCGTTCTGAAAGAGCAGGGTGGCGCCACCGAAGATCGTGATCAGTGCCAACGTCACCAGATGGGAAGTTTCAAACCGGCGCAACCGCAGCCAATGAACCACCACTTGCAGGACGGAAGCGCCAATGGCTACTGCCGTGGCCACAAAGATACCTTGCCACTTGAAGGCGAGGAAAAACAGAATCAGTGGAAAAAAGTCGAATAGCAGTTTCATTTGATGCACAATGCGCGCTGAAAAATTTCAGCGCTAAAATTGTGAGGTCTTACCTCACAGCGTTTAGGGACACATAATCTAGCATATTTCATTCCGTAAAATAAAATCGTTTAATTATGCAGGTGTGAAAATAAGCCACATCCCAAAAATGGTAGAATGTTTTCTCGGAAGGACTTTGTTATGGAATTCGATACTTTATGATCGTCATTCATCCAGAAAATCCCCAATTACGCTTAATTCGGCAGGTTGTGGACAAAGTGCGTGCGGGAGAAGTCATCGCTTATCCCACGGATTCCAGTTATGCCCTGGGATGTGCCATGGGTGAAAAAAAGGCCATTGAAACCATCGGGCGTATCCGTCAGGCAGATAAAAATCACAATTATACTCTGGTATTGAGGGATATCAGTGAGCTTGCCACTTATGCCAGAGTCAACAACTCCGCCTTTCGTATCATCAAAACATTTACCCCGGGACCCTATACCTTTATCCTTGATGCCACCCGGGAAGTGCCTCGACGCCTGATGAATCCCAAGAAAAAAACCATTGGTGTGCGTATCCCCGACAACCAGATTGCCCTGGCCCTGGTGGAAGAATTGGGCCAGCCTTTGATGAGTGCCACCTTGCAACTGCCAGGAGAAGAATACCCCATGACCGATCCCTACGACATAGAGGCGGTGCTGGGACATCAGGTGGCGGAAGTGGTGGATGGCGGATACTGTGGTCTGGAACCCACTTCCGTAATAGACCTCACCGGTGATACTCCCGAGATCATTCGCCGTGGCAAGGGTGATGTGAGCCTGTTCCAATAATTCCGGCTTGCATTCCATGACACTTCCTTCCACTCCCTGATCAGATTGGTGCGTTAAAATGCAGGAATTGGCATTACCTCAGCTTATCGCGGTTTCTATTTTACCCGTGCTTTTCGCCGTCACCGTGCATGAAGTCGCGCACGGTTGGATGGCCAAACGGCTGGGTGATCCAACGGCGCAAATGCTCGGACGGCTGACACTGAACCCCCTCAAACATATCGATCCGGTGGGTACCGTGCTGGTGCCGGTGGTGCTAATGCTGCTCGGTGGGGTCATTTTCGGATGGGCGAAACCGGTGCCCGTGACCTGGGAGAATTTGCGGCATCCGAAACGGGACATGGCCTTGGTCGCGGTTGCCGGACCTGCCGCTAATTTCCTGATGGCTATCGCCTGGGCATTGGTACAAAAAACCGGTTTGGTGCTGCAAGGCTCCCTGGATAGTCTGGCTATTCCGTTGATTTATATGGGAGAGGCCGGTATTTGGGTCAATCTCATCCTGATGATTTTGAATCTGATTCCGCTGCCTCCTCTGGATGGTGGCCGGGTACTCACCGGTATTCTGCCGGGTCCCTTGGCGTGGAAAGTCAGCCGCATCGAGCCCTACGGATTTTTCATTCTGCTGGGATTGCTGGTGACTGGCTTGTTATTTAAGGTTATTTGGCCAGTGCTGAGCGTGATCCTGCTGATATTTCATACCGTCTTTGGTTTATAGGAGGAAGCGTTGACATCGTTGACTGGACAGTCCCACAGAATTCTCTCCGGAATGCGACCCACGGGGCGTCTGCATCTGGGGCATTATCATGGGGTTTTGAAAAATTGGGTGAAATTACAGCATGAGTACGAGTGTTTTCTCTTCGTTGCAGACTGGCATGCCCTGACCACTGAATACGAAACACCCGGCGTCATTGCCGCCAGCGTGTGGGATATGGTCATCGACTGGCTCGCGGCCGGGATCAATCCCAAGCAGGCGCGCGTGTTTATCCAATCCCAGGTGCCTGAGCATGCGGAACTGCATTTGTTATTGTCCATGATGACCCCCCTGAGCTGGCTGGAACGGGTGCCGACCTATAAGGACCAGCAGGAGAAACTCAAGGAAAAGGACCTGGCTACTTATGGTTTTCTCGGCTACCCCCTGTTGCAGAGTGCCGATATCTTAGCCTACAAAGCGGGCCAGGTGCCGGTGGGAGAAGATCAGGTTGCCCATGTGGAACTTACCCGGGAAGTCGCCCGTCGGTTCAACCATCTCTATGGTAAAGAACCGGATTTCAAGGACAAGGCCGAGCAGGCCAGCACCCGTTTGGGCAAAAAGAACGCAAAACAGTACAAGGAATTGCGGCGTCAGTACCAGGAGACGGGTAATATCGAGGCCCTGGAAAAAGGCCGCGCGCTCCTTGAAGCCAACCAGAACCTAACCCTGGCGGATCGGGAAAGACTGTATGGTTATCTGGAGGGGAGTGGTAAGATCATATTTCCCGAGCCCCAGGCTTTGTTAACCGCCGCCTCGAAAATGCCGGGGTTGGACGGACAAAAGATGTCCAAATCTTACGGCAATACCTTGGCCCTGCGGGATACCGCAGAGGATATTGAAAAGAAAGTACGCACCATGCCCACGGACCCGGCTCGGGTGCGACGCACCGATGCGGGGAACCCCGAGAAGTGCCCGGTGTGGGAATTTCACAAGGTGTACTCAGATGAATCTACCCGGGATTGGGTTACTCAAGGATGCCGGGATGCGGGTATTGGTTGTTTGGAGTGCAAGCAACCCGTGATTGACGCGGTACAGAAGGAATTGCAGCCCATGCGGGAGAAGGCCGCGGAGTATGAACAAAATCCGGGCTTGGTGCGTTCTATCGTCCAGGAAGGTAATGAAGCAGCGCGCGCTGTTGCCAAGGAAACCTTGCAGGAGGTCAGGCAAGCCATGGGGCTGGAATACCGTTAATCAACATGAGTGCTGACATTGGTTGAAGACACAAGGATTGAAAATCCTGAGCAGGCGGTACCGGCACCGGTAACCTTTGGTGTCGTCAAGGGCGTGCCGCTCACCAAGCTTCCCGAGGATCTCTATATTCCTCCCGATGCCATGGAAGTGTTTCTGGAAACCTTCGAAGGGCCGTTGGACCTGCTGTTGTACCTCATCCGACGGCAGAATCTGGAAATTCTCGACATTCCCATCGCTGAAATCACCCACCAGTATATGGAATACGTGGATGTGATCAAGGAATTGAACCTGGAGCTGGCGGCGGACTATCTGGTCATGGCGGCAATACTGGCGGAGATAAAATCCCGCATGTTGCTGCCACGGCCCGCCAGTGAAGATGACGAGCAAGATCCGCGCGCAGTGCTGGTGCGGCGCTTACAGGAATACGAGCGCTTTAAACAAGCGGCGGAGGATCTCGATGAGTTACCGCGTCTGCATCGGGATATTTTTCGGGCCAGGGCGCACCCCCCGGAGCTCAAGCTGGTACGCCCCTTGCCCCAGGTGGAGCTGAGAGAAATCCTGCTGTCCTTCAGCGAAGTATTGAAGCGCGCGCAAATGTTCACCCACCATCAGGTGCAGCGTGAACCGTTGTCGGTGCGGGAGCGTATGGCGATCGTGCTGGATCGCATCCACGCGGACAGATTCATTGCCTTTCACTCGCTGTTTACCGTGGAGGAAGGGCGTAAAGGTGTTGTTGTCACGCTGTTGGCCATCCTGGAACTTATTAAGGAGTCTATGATTGAACTGGTCCAGAACGAACCCTTCGGTCCTATTCACGTGAAGGCGGTTTCCAAATGACGATTATCGAAAATGAATTGAAAAAAGTTGTGGAAGCGGCGTTGTTCGCGGCGGATGCGCCGTTGACCGTGGACCAGATCATGGCGTTGTTCGTTGAAGAAGGGGGCCGGCCGACACTGGATGAAATTCGCCAATGCCTGAGCACATTGCAGCAAGATTACGCGGAGCGGGGCGTTAGCCTGCAGGAAGTCAGCAGCGGTTTCCGATTTCAGGCAAAGCAGGAGTATGCCACCTGGGTGGCGCGACTCTGGGAAGAACGACCGCCGCGTTATTCGCGTGCACTGCTGGAAACCCTGGCCTTGATCGTCTACCGGCAGCCGATTACCCGTGGCGAAATCGAGGCCGTGCGCGGCGTCGCGGTAAGTTCCACCATTATCAAAACCCTGCAGGAGCGTAACTGGGTCAAGGTGGTAGGGCATAAAGATTTACCGGGTAAACCGGCGTTGTATGCCACGACCCGGGATTTTCTGGATTACTTCAACCTGAAATCGCTGGATGAATTGCCGTCCTTGAGCGAACTCATGGAATTTGAAACCACTGGCGCCGAAGCCGGGTCAGAGGGCGGCGATGATTCCGGGACTGCGGCCGTGGGGGATATCCAGGTGGAAGATGCCACCGGTGGGCAAACCGCGCAGGAAAATGCCGCTGGCGACGCGCCGGCAGCGGAAGATATTGAGCAAGCCGCGGCAGAGGCAGATTCCGAGTTTGGTGATGCCGAAGCTGCCGCAGATGCCTTGAAGCCGGATCGCGGGGAAGCGGACCTGCACATACAGCATGATGACGCTGAGGCGATGGCGGCGGATGCGGTGCAATCCAGCGATGCTGCGGCCATGATCAATGATGACTCGTTCGATGAAGTGCATGAAGTGGTGATGATGGCGACAACAGAAAACGACGAACAAGCGATCACCAACCAAGCAACCGGTGGCGCTGCGACCACCGTGGAAGATGATGATGCAATCAATGAAGCGCATGAGGCGCTGGTGATGGCGTCCGGCGAAAGCAATGATCACGTGATCGCGTCGGATCAGCACGCGCCCGATACAGCGGTTGTCGACATGGAATCGTCGGAACACGCGGAATTCGTCGTGCCGGTTGCGTACGACACTAATATTGAGGAGCTGTCTGTGACCAGTGACAGCGATGACGTGAACGAAGCCGAGATCTACCAGGTGCTTGCCGCCACCGACGAGGATATCGACCACATGCTGGATGACGGCCGGGTGGAGCACACGATCCCCAGAGATCTGGAATTTGATACGGGGGACGCGGCCAATAACGATGTCCTGGACGACGATAATCAAGAATCATCGAGCATGAGAAGCGTACCGGCGATGCATACCCAGTCTCGGCAGGATCACCACGATTGATCACCGGGCATTGGTCACAGTATGAGTGAAAAGCTGCAGAAAGTGCTTGCCAATCGGGGTTATGGTTCGCGCCGCCAGATGGAACAATGGATCACTGCGGGCCGCGTTACGGTCAACGGGCGCGTAGCCACGCTGGGCGACCGGGTCGAGGAGAGCGCCGCGATTGTCGTCGACGGTAAACCCAGTCGTCGGGAAGCGGCAGTGCTGACCCGGGTGCTGCTATTGAACAAACCTGCCGCGGTGATTTGCACACGCAAAGACGAGCAGGGCAGGCCCACGGTGTTCACTTATTTACCCAAAATCCATTCCGGCCGGTGGATCATCGTTGGACGCCTGGATTTTAATACCAGCGGTCTGCTGCTGGTGACCAATGACGGTGCGTTGGCCAATCGCCTCATGCACCCTTCCAGCGAAATGGAGCGGGAATACAGCGTACGTCTGTTTGGTGCTGTGGATGCCGCCATCACGCAACGCTTACTCAAGGGTGTGACCATCGATGGTGAAATGATGCGTTTTCATCGCATCGAAGCCGGCGGTGCCAGCGGCAGTAACCAGTGGTACCGGGTGGTGCTCAAGGAAGGCAAGTACCGGGAAGTGCGCCGTTTGTGGGAAAGTCAGGGCGTTCAGGTAAATCGTTTGATCCGCATTCGATTTGGCAGTCTGTTGTTACCGCGTAAGCTCCGCATGGGTGAGTACGTGGAATTGAGTCCCGAACAGGTGGCGAGCCTGCAGCAGGAAGCAGGCGCGAATACAGCCATCGCTCAGTAAAGCAGGCAATTCTCCACAGACTCGCGCCACCGCGCCTCATCCGCGACCAATACCTTTTCCAGGTCCTGCGCATCCGCGGCCCGATCGTCCACCCACTGACGAATGAACGGGCCACCGTTGATCACATCAAAAGCCAGCCGCTCGAGTTCATACTCATAGGGGAAGTCGCGCCACAGCGGGTATTCCGGATAACAGCTGCGAATCGCCTTGAGCACCAGCAGCATCAACCGAAACGGTTGAAACTGCTGGTGTTGGTAGCGGGTCGTATCCGTGTGCACCTGCAAACCCTGGCACAGGGTGTTGGCATGTTTGTGAAAGGTCGGTTGGAAATAACAGGTACGCAGCAACGCGCCGCGCATCCATTGGGGCGCCAGCGCCGACATGGTGGCCAATACTTTCAGCATATCGATATCCGGTGCACCGCAGACTTCCAGAGGCGTACTGGTGCCCCGGCCCTCCGAAAGCGTGGTGCCTTCCAGCAATACGGTGCCGGCGTAACAGCGTGCCATATTCAAGCTGGAGGCATTGGGGCTGGGATTGACCCACGCCAAGTGTCCGACCGGCCAGCCGTAACCCGGTGCGGCGTCGGGGTCATAACCCCCCATGGTGATGACCTTCAAGTCGACCGCCAGCTTATGGTGGTGCACGAACCAGCGTGCCATTTCCCCCACCGTCAAGCCATGGCGCATGGCGATGGCACCGGCGCCCACAAAGCTTTCCCAGCCTGGTGCCAACAGGTTGCCTTCCATCGGGCGTCCCGCCGGATTGGGGCGATCCAATATCCACAGTGTCTTGCCATGCTGCGCGCAAGCTTCGAGCAGATACAGCAAGGTGGTGATGTAGGTATAAATCCGGCAACCCAGATCCTGGATATCGAACAACAGAACATCGAAACTCGCCATCATTTTATCGGTGGGACGGCGTACCGTGCCGTACAGGCTGAACACGGGAATTCGGTGCACGGGGTCCAGATAATCCTCGGATTCCACCATATTGTCCTGTTTTTCACCACGCATGCCGTGTTGCGGTCCGAACGCCGCGCACATGTCGATAGCGGTGTGCTGTTTCAAGGCATCAATACTGTGTTGCAACTCAGCGGTGACGGAGGCGGGATGCGCGGCAATGGCGACACGTTTGCCCGCCAGTTGCCGTTGCAAGGTCTGGTCGCTGAGCAGTCGTTCGATTCCGAGCTTGGGCATGGCGCTACGATCCTGTTAAGTGATAACCGGGGGTACCGGAGGCAAACGCAGGGTAAAGCTGCCGGGGTCATGAAAATCCGGAACCGGCTTGTGATGAGTCAAGGCAAAATAGTGCAGTTTGCCACGCACGTCCTCGATCACACTGGCAATACCGATTTCAAGTTCCCGGCCGAGCAGTTGCGCCGGTAACGGCAATTGCGCCAGCAGGCCCGCCGCGTCGCCGTGCCGGAAAACGTCGCGCACGGTAACCGCGGGGATTGCGGTTTCAGGTTGCGGGTCCCGGCGATACTCCGGAAAATGATATACATTCCAATCTCGGGAAGGCGACAGGTTGAATTCCCAGTATTCGGAGTGCGTCGCCTGGCGCGCGAACAATTCGAAACATGTGTGTTGCCACAGCAAATCCAGCCGCGCGGGATCCGAGCTGCGCGCGGGAAATGTCACTTCGTTCATGCTGCCGCCCAGCGTATAGCGTACCCACAAATGATCAAAACCGGTTTGGATGGCCCCGGATACCGTGACGGACAGCGGCTGATTTTCACTTTTCATGCCCCCGGTATCGGCAGAGAACGGCACCAGCTGAAATTGCTTCTCGTTCATGAAATCTCATCGATTATAGCGGATTATTTCCCATGACTGGGGACTATTGCCGCCCATTCAGGGCTAATGCGGCTTCATCCGGGTGCCTGCGTTTTCGGCGCCAGACTTTTCGCTGCCGCCCTGGCACTGTCGAGCACTTTAGTTGCCAGCACCGGCCGTGGTTGGCGTGCATCGCCGGGATTTTCACTGATAGTCGCCGCGTTACCGGATCTCGAGTATGACTGCAGCAGCCATTCCAGGGTATAGGTCGTCGAAAGTCCCTGTGCGGTCAGGGTGGTGGTGCCGTTGGGAATTAACATGCGCAGCAAGACACCGTTGTCCCGCTCGAGCCACATGTCTCCCGAGCTGGAATCCGTTTCATCAACTCCATTGACCGATGTGGTGATCGTCAAATCAAAGGCTATGCGTACGGCATTGAACGTGCCCGCGGGAGTCATAACACTCTCCGTGTCGGCGATCATCATGCTCAGGGCGGTGCTGCGCTGGCCTACGTCACGGCCGTTCTGCGTGGCGAACAGCACTGCATTCTCGTCATACCGGAAAGTGTCTCCCAGGGATACCTCGCGGGGTTTGGCGGTACCTTCGTAGGACAGGTGATCACTGTTGGTAAAATGCGTGAGATCGTCCTCGATTATGGGCACGTTAAGATGGTTGGCATAGATCACTCCGGCGTCGACGCCGTCCTTGGATTTGGCGGTAAACAGGTAAGGTCCGTTGACGGAGTTTGAGTAGGCGTATGTGGCTGGAATGACGTCTACCTGAGAGTATTGGTTGGTGTTAACGGTGGCGATAGATTCGGTGGAGCCATTGGCATAGGCGAGCACCACCGAGGAGGACCAGGAAAATACATCGCCAGGCTGTTCGTAATAAATGTCACTCAGCAGTTTCTTCTCGGGATCATGGTATTGAAAGCAGGAGTTGAGTGACAGTAAACAGAGCACTAACAGTGGAATCAGGACATGCCGCGCGATCTGCGGGGAGCACGCAACCGCTTCAAGCGCGTTGGCCGTGGTAGTCGCGGTAGGTGCGGGTCGAACAGTGGCGACGGTCAAAAAGGAACCTCTGTTGATGAATGTAACCTAGAGTAAAGCAGATCGGCAAGGAGGGTGCAACCGGCGTTATTGGGCGCCTGATGTCGCGTTAGCCCTCTGCGTGAACGAAAGGATGATGTTAAAACCGGTTGATCGAGACTGATACCGTGACTGGGCGTCATTTGATTTGGTACCCGTCGATTATCCCTGGCAGCGGGTGATGGTGCGGTGTCCAGGAAATTGCCGGGAGGGGCGCAGCTCGCGCTGGTGTCGGATGCACCGAATCTTCGGGCGTTCGCCTGGCGCGGGTTTGTTATAATGGATGGTCCCGGGGTCCGATGGTCAATTTTTTGCCGGTAACCTGCGACAAAAACGTATCTGCTTTTGCCAGGAATCTGCATTTCCGTTAACTGTGGGTCGGCGTCGCCAATTTAGTCGCCTCAGGTCTAAGGTGCGGCAATATTACGGATACTACGTCTCCATGACAGGCGTACAATATTGGAACGATCAGGGGGAAGATAATGTTCGGGGTGATCAGCATGGCCAAAATGACGACAAAGAATTCCAATGCCAACGCTTTACTCCTGTTGTTGGGGTTGATGACCTGGCTGATGACGGGATGCTACCTGTGGGACTCAGGTCATTCCGACCACTATCCCGATGGGAAATCCACGCCGTTGCCCGCGTTGCGTTTGTATAGTCTCAGCAATTGTGACGACTATCGAAAACACCTTGAAGAGAGTTTATTCCGTAGCTGGACTCAGGGATATGGCTACGTACTCGAAGGCGATGTGGCGATGGATGCGCCCAACAACGCCAATTCCGAGGCTGCGCAAAACAAGACCACCCCCGACGGTATTTCACAGACCAATAATCAGGAACTGGGGGTGGACGAAGCCGATCTGGTAAAGACTGCGGCGGATGGCACGCTGTACATTCTGCAGGGCAGTCATTTGTATGTTGAGGCGGGATTTCCCCCGAAAGATTTAAAGCGGCGCGCCAGTCTGGATTTGGGAGTTCCGACGGACAAACTTTATCTCGATGACACCGGGCATCGTCTGGTCGTGATCGCCAGCGGTGGCGGTTATGCCATGGCGGGGAGATCCACGAGACCCATGACCACCGTCCAGAGTTTCGCTCCCGCGTACTCTCAATACCAGGTAATTTTTATCGATATCGCGGTGCCGGAGCAGCCTGTCGTCAGTGGCCGGTTGTATCTGGACGGCTGGCAGGTGGATTCCCGGCGGGTGGGGCAACGCGTGCATCTGGTAAGCCGGTTTGAAAATCCCATGCCAGAGGCATTGACATTGGATAAAGAGTTTTGGCGCCTGTTGCAGCAATATCAGGAAGTCCGCTGGAATCAGGTTGATAAAGGGACCAGTGACCCACAGTTGGCGCAATTGGAACAACAGCTGCGGGCACGTATCAGTTCGGCGCTGGATACGGTGGCGGTTGCACAGTTGTTGCCGCAAGCAAAGTGGGAACATAACGGGGAAACGCAAACCCTGTCCCTGCTCAGTTGTCAGGACATCAGTCGTCCGCAGGTCGAAGGTCGGGCGGGTCTGCAGATTATTTCCAGTTTCAATATGGACGGCGGCAACCTGCAGTCCACGGCCATTACCGGTGATGCTTGGGAAATCTATGGGCGGCCGGAATCCCTTTATCTGGCGCAACGCAGCGACTTCTGGTGGTGGACCGACGCCGGCAAGGAGCAGACGGTTATACACAAATTCAACATTTCCGACGGCGTTGCCCGGTACCAGGCGAGCGGTGTCGTGGACGGATGGATCAAGGATCAATTCAGTCTGGGGGAACAGGACGGCTTTCTACGCTTGGCGACCACCAGCCTACTGGTTGGTACTGACGGGCAAAGGACGCCAAGCAACGATGTGTTCGTATTGGCGGATACCGGGAATGGCGACTTGGCCGTGCACGGCGCGGTGCGGGGATTCGCGCCGGGTGAACGTATTTTCAGCGTACGTTGGGTGAAGTCCCGGGGTTATGTGGTGACATTTCGCAATATTGATCCACTGTTTACCTTTGACATGAGCGATCCTGCGCAGCCGCGGTTGGCGGGGGAAATCGAAATTCCCGGATTCAGTACCTATATGCATCCCATTGACGATACTCACTTGCTGACCATCGGTAATGGCGGGAACGCCAACGGCGCCACCAATGGGGTGCAGCTGCAGTTGTTCGATGTCGCTGATTTAGCCCATCCACGCCTGGCATTTAGTCATATCCCCGTGGGCGATACTGATGGCTACAGTTGGAGCGAAGCGATGTATAACCATCTGGCGTTTACTTATTATGCGCCCCGCAAGTTACTGGTCATTCCGTTGACCGCCTATACTCCGAATTCCGGACAGAGCTTCAGCGGTTTTGCCCTGTTTCGGGTCGACACCGATGCCGGTATCACCACGTTGGGATGGGTGGACCATAAGGATTTGGCCTATCAGGGGTTGTGCGCGCCCGGCATACTTTCCCCGGACCAATATCAACAGAATTGCACCGAAGGGGGATATGTCTACTTCGCCTGGCCACGCCGCGCCGTGATCATGACGGCTGCGGATAGAACGTATCTCTACAGTATCTCCAATGCCGGCCTTAAAGCGACCGATGTGGAAGCACCCGATCAGGGATTGGGCTCCGACGCGTTTGACATTTTTTGAACAGTTGGGTGAATCCGCACCGGAGTAACGCCGGCGGCCGGTAATGTGCTAGCATTCGGGTTCTTGATTCCTGTCCGGGTGCTGCGTAGATTATCATGTTCCGTCCCCTCTCCGTATTTATCGGCCTGCGTTACACCCGGGCAAAACGTCGTAATCATTTCATATCTTTTATATCCCTCATTTCCATGGCCGGTATCGCCCTGGGGGTAACTGCCCTGATCACGGTATTGTCGGTGATGAACGGCTTCGAAAAAGAACTCAGGGAACGCATCCTGGGCATGGCGTCTCACGCCCAGATTCTCGGTTTCGATGGCGTATTGCGCAATTGGGAGGAAGTGGGAAGGGCAGCGGCGCTGAATCCGGAAATCATTGGTTATGCCCCTTATGTTCAAGGCGAGGGCATGCTGACTTTCGGTGCTGAAGTCAACGGCGCCCTGATTCGCGGCATTCTTCCCGATTGGGAAGGCAAGGTTTCCGATGTGCAGGAGAAAATGTTGATTGGTTCCACCGCGGACCTCAAGGCCGGAGCGTTCAATATAATTCTGGGTGTGGATCTGGCGCGACAACTGGGAGTGCTTGATGGCGACAAGGTGACATTGGTGGCGCCGTCCGCCACGGTGACGCCGGCAGGAGTGATGCCGCGCTTGCGGCGCTTTACGGTCGTGGGCATTTTTGAAGTCGGTATGTACGAATACGACAGCTCCCTGGCCCTGGTGCATATCGATGATGCCGCCAAGCTGTATCGACTCGACGGTGGCGTGACCGGCGTACGACTTAAACTCAAGGATATTTTTCGCGCGCCGTTGCTGGTGCGTGAGCTCGCCCATCAATTACCCGGTGATTACCTGGTAAGCGACTGGACGCGTCAGCATGCCAATTTCTTCCGTGCCCTGCGTATCGAAAAACGCATGATGTTTATTATTCTATCGCTGATCGTGGCGGTGGCCGCGTTCAATATCGTGTCGACGATCGTCATGGTGGTTACCGACAAAATAACGGAAATTGCGGTGTTGCGCACACTGGGCGCGTCTCCCGGCAACATCATGTCGATTTTTATGGTACAGGGCACGGTGATCGGTCTGGTGGGGACATTGTTGGGCGCATTGGGCGGCATCAGTCTGGCATTGAATGTTGCCACTATCGTGCCGGCAATTGAGAAAACCTTCGGTATTCAATTCTTGCCGGCGGATGTTTATTACATCAGTGAGTTTCCTTCCGATTTGCATTGGAGCGACGTCTGGTTTATCACCTTGGTGTCCTTCAGTCTGAGTATTGTTGCGACCCTGTATCCGGCCTGGCAGGCATCGCGCACCCAGCCGGCGGAGGCGCTGCGCTATGAGTGAAAATATCGTATTGCGTGCCACGCGCCTGGGCAAAACGTTTCACGATGGCAAGCTCCAGGTGCCGGTATTGCATGACATCAACCTGTCGGTGCATGCGGGTGAGAAGTTGGCGATTGTCGGCAGTTCCGGTTCCGGAAAAACCACCCTGTTGCATTTGTTGGGAGGGCTGGACCGTCCGACCGAGGGTGAGGTGTATGTTCGGGAACGGGCGTTCTCCAGTCTCGGGGAAACGGAGCGGGGCCGAATACGCAATCAGGTCATCGGTTTCGTGTATCAATTTCACCATCTGTTACCCGAATTCACGGCGCTGGAAAATGTGGCGCTTCCCTTGCTGATTCGTGGCATGGCGCCGGCGATGGCGCAGCAAGCCGCGCAGGAGTTGTTGACCCAAGTGGAACTGGGGCATCGCCTGCTGCACAAGCCCTCGGAATTGTCAGGAGGGGAACGTCAACGCACCGCCATTGCTCGTGCTTTGGTCACTAATCCCGAGATCGTACTTGCCGATGAACCCACGGGAAATCTGGACCACAATACCGCGGCGCGGGTTTTCGGTCTGATGCTCGAACTCCATAACGCCCGCAATACC
>JAHECY010000156.1 GCA_024641505.1 Gammaproteobacteria bacterium | reverse complement strand
ACACCGATTCCGGAAAATCGAACAAAGTGTTCATCTTCCGCCGGAATCGGTGTTCACCTTCCTCCGGAATCAGTGTTCATCTTCGAGCGGAATGGGTGTTCAACTTGGGCCGGAATACGCAGGTGGTCCTTAGGAATACAGTTACAGGTTATTTCAAAACCCATCATATAGTCCATTGAGCCTTTTTTGTTGTCTGATACATAGGCCTCGATTAAGCCAATCTTTCTACAACCCTGAACTTCCTCAGTACGGACTACATACCTGACGCGCTCGCCCGCTGGGGTCAGTGTTGGATAAGGTACCAATGCTGAACACGACATCAACCAGAAAAAAACGGCAAGCAACAAACATGTATTGTGTATCTGTCATTGACTTGATTGCATTGCCTCCTCCCGCTCTCATGAAAACCATCACAATTAGTCATCTTCCTCTTGCAACATGCCTCCAAATTACGAGCTGCCGACCTCGGGTACATTCGGTTATCACCCAGACATGACATTATGCTAGCCGAGAAAATATTACAGATAGGATACAGATACATATGGCAGAACGTGTCTGCCAGGGCCCATCCGATAATATGGATATCAGGAGGCTGAAAAAAAACCGATTTGTACCTTATCTGTAATATCGCCGGGTATAAGCTGCATTAAAAGATGGAGGGCCAGTCGATGAAAACCATCCCATACCCGCGCCCGGCAGGGCTTATTATTCTGTCCTTTCTATTGTTGCTCACAGCCTGTGGCGGCGGGGGTGGGGGTGATGGCAACGGGGGTGATACAGATGAACCAACGCCAACCAAACCAGCCATCAGCAATCTGTCACTCTCTTCAAGCCAATTGCCTTTGGCGCGCAGCGGTGAACTCTACTTTGTCGATTTGTTGTTTGATTTTGCCGATGCGGATAGCGATATCAGCCAAATTACGATTAGTCACACCCATCCTGATAATACGACATCGGGCAAAAGCAGCAGGCTGCAACCAGGCTCGGCGAGCGGACATTATTCCCAACGCTACGCCATTGACGACAGCTACCTCACAGGTGATCACACTTTTACCGTAATCTTAAAAGACAGCGGAGGTCTGCAAAGTACCCCCGCATCAGTTTTCCTGACTATATCTGAATCGACTCCCAGGGCCCTGGATATCATCAGCCTTAACCCTGCACAAGGCCAGGCCGATGATGAAATCACCATCAGCGGCAACGGTTTCGGCACCGACAGCGCCAGTCTGAGTGTCTATTTTAATCTTGCGAATGAATCGGCTGAGATAATTTCCATTAACACAGACCAGATAATCGTGCGCGTGCCACAAGGTTCGGTGAGTGGAGCCATCACCATTGAGAAAGATTCCGTACGAACCGTTAGCAGCAGTGATTTCACTGTCATTCCAACCATTGAAATGAGCCCGTCCAGCGCCCGTGTGATAACGGCAGGTGAAATGCAGTTCGCATGCAATCCCTCCGGCACGGCTTCACACCAGATGATCTGGTCGATCAATGATATGCCGGCACCACCGCCCGAACTGGGAAGCATTAATGCCAAAGGCCACTACCTGGCCCCAGCCGCCGCACCAACGCCCGCCGTACTTACCATCAAATGCGCCCTGGCCGATGAGCCGGCATTATCCGCAGAAGCGACACTGGAAGTGGTTCGCCCGGCCAATCTGGCCGGCAGTGATATGGTCCCGGCCCTATACGGCGGCACGGTGCAGAGTCGAGACAATGCGGTAGCCATTTCGGTCCCGGCTAATGCCCTGGCGCAGGATACAATCATTAGCGTGGAAGTGCTGGATCCGGACAGGCTTGCCAGCCTCTCCGATAACCACTACAACCTCGCCGCCGCCGGTTTCGAACCTGCAGGCACCCAGTTTACGGTTCCCGCCACTGTCACATTCAGCCTGCGCGACTGGCAGACCCCGGGGACAAACCTCCCCCTGTATGTCCTGAATGAATCCAGCGGACAACTACAGGATACCGGTGAGCTGGTAACCGTCGATGCCAGTGGTGTACAGGCCACCGGTCTGATTCATCACTTCAGTCAATTTGCCGTGGTGGCTGCCCTGCCATCGAACAGGGCGATGACGGCACAGCAATTTGTTTCGCAATACAGCAATCTGTTTCCCGAATTTGTCGCCGAGACATTGGTCGAGATGCCGTTTGTCGAAGGCATGTCAGTCCCGGTCACGATCAAGCGCCGGCTCGGGCCGGGCACGGGACCCGGACCCTTCGTCAATGGCGTATCCGTGTATCCGGATCTGCCTGGCGCCAGTTGGCAGAACAACCCGCTACGCACGAGCCTGACACAGGCCAGTTCGGATGGCTGGGAGATTGGTTCAGTGTTACACATTCCCGTTCTCCCCAATTGTGCGGCAGGACACTCGCAGAGCGTGACGCTGAACATCGGCTATAACCTCGTTACCGGCACAGCTACACAGGAACTGCAAATACCGATCACCATCCAGTGCCTGGATGAACTGATCTTCGATGCCGCCACGGCGCCCGGCGCCCTGCCCGCAGGGGCCACGATGGTCATGATCAACAATGACCGGCATGTCAGCCTGCCGCCCGGAGGCCAATATCGTTTTTCCGCATTGCGTATCGGCGCCGGTGGCGTGCTTAACGCCGCGCATGTGTTTAACACTTCTGTTTATACCCAGATCGAGCCATTACAGATTGAAGTCACGGGCGATATTCGCATTGCGGGTAAACTGAGCCTGCGCGGCAGCAATGGTATCAGCGGCAGCCACGCCCATGATAATCGCGGCGGCGAGGGCGGCGCTGCCGGTATTTTCAACGCCGGCTGGGGCGGGGAAGGTGGTCCGTATTGCGTGATACGCAATGGCGGAACTGCATGTTCCGATGCCGGGGAAAAAGGGTATAGCGCCACCCACGGCGGTGAAGGCGGGTATGGCGGTCTGGTGTGGGAACGTGGTGAGTGGTTTGCGCTGGCCTTTTATTCCGCGTTCGTGGTGTATGACATATTGGATGAAGACTATGTCTCTGCGGTGCAGGATATATATGGCGCTGCTACGGAGAGTATACACATTTATCAGAATGCGGCGAATGCATTGAGATCCACTGGTGGCCCGGGTTATACGGCAATTCGCAGTAGGCGCACACCCGATGACATTGCCCTGTTCCGGCCGCCGCAAGCCGGCGGCGGGGGTGGCGGTTCCGGCAAGGTAGTGCGTAATTTCGCCGATGATCATTCTGGTGGTGGTGGCGGCGGCGGCGGGGGTGCAGGCGCCAATCTACTACTGGTCAGCGCGGGCCGCATCATCATCGAAAGCAGCGGCGTCATCGATGGCAGTGGGGGGCGCGGTGGGCGCGGCGGCAACGGCGAAGGCTCCGGCGATGCGCAGGCCCAACCGGGCGGCGGCGGTGCCGGTGGAGATGGTTCACGGATCCACATCATTGCGCGTAACGGTGTTATTAACAACGGCGTAATTATGGCCAAGCGGGGTATCGGTGGCCTGGGTGGCGAGATGTCCGGCCAGATCGAGGGTCAAAACCGGATCATGTTGATCTCCGAAGGTATTGGCAAAAAAGGCACGGACGGTGTGTTGCGTGTCGATGGTCGATACAGCGGTAACTCACCCCAGGACATGGCGTATTATCGCGGCCCCTGGTTGGGCGATGCCACCTTCCATGTGACAAGCAGTTCGTTCTGTGAACCGGTGTTTCTTGGTAGCACCGGTTACATCATGCTAGGTAACAACCGCTCCGACCATCAGATCGATCGTTGTTTTGGCACCTCGCCGGGGTTTAACGCCGTGACCATGGACAATATCCGCAGTACGGTCAGCGCCAGCCTGCAAGCCATGCATCCGTGGCAGAAACAATATGTCTATCTGACTTTGCCGCCGACCGATCAGGATGGCGATGGCCTGTGGGATCGCGATGAAGCGATCCTCGGTACCGACCCGAATAATCCGGACAGCGACGGTGACGATCTCACCGACGGCCAGGAATATCATACCTATCACACCAATCCATTGCTGGCGGATAGCGATGACGATGGATTCAGCGACAGTGCTGAAGTCGCCGCCGGTAGCAACCCCCGGGCCAATAACAGTCGGCCGGAGGTCTGCGACGGCGTGGACAATGATCAGGACGGAATTGTCGATGAAGGTTTTCCGGATGTGGATAACGACGGTCTCGCCAATTGTATCGACAGCGATAATGATAACGATGGTCTGACCGATGTGCAGGAACAGTCGTACGGTACCAATCCGTTCATGTATGACACGGATGGTGATCACTACGGTGACGGTTATGAAGTCACAGCCGGCACCGATCCGCTGGATCCCAATTCACACCCGGCCGCACCGGCCTACCTGGATATGCCGCAACCGGAGGCGGGTGCCAAATTCGGCCATGCCATCGTCAATGTCGGTGATATCGATCTGGGCGGGCGCGACGATTTCCTGATCAGCGCACCGAACAAAGACGTCAACGGCCTGACCGATGTCGGCGAAGTGTACCTGTTCTCCGGTGAGGATGGCCATGTGTTGCGTACCTTCTCGCATCCCAACCCGCAGGCCGGTGCGCACTTCGGCCATGCGCTGGCGCCGTTGCGCGTTGATGCCCTCACGGCGGCGCCGCGGTTCGCTATCGCCGCGCCGCTGGAGGACGTGGGCACGGTTGCCGATGCAGGCCGTATCTATGTATTTTCCAGTACAGATGGCAGTCTGACCAACCAGTACGAGAGTCCAACACCGATCACCGGCGGGCACTACGGCTGGTCACTGTCCGCCAGTTTCGGGCAGTACTGGAATTACTATAATACCGGCGCCTTTCCGAACTGGCCGTATAACCAATACTATACTGTCGTGGGCGAACCCCATGGCGGTGCCGATGGCGCCGGTCGTGTGCATGTCTATCACAATGGCGATGGCAGCCGTGCCTATACCCTGGCAAACCCCGGCGCGGGGTCGGACGATCGCTTTGGCTACGCGGTCTCGATTGCCGGCGGTTATTTCACAACCATGTCCTGCAATGACGGCTGCACCCTGGATTACATTGGCATGAGCCTGATAACGGTGGGGGCGCCGGGTGAAAACGGCGCCGGCGTCGTTCATCAATACCATAGTAGTGATGGCGCAGTGCAGCGGACCTTCACCGGAACAGCACAGAGTGGCTCGCTGTTTGGCAGCACGATCAAACAACTGGATTGGGCAAATGCTGTACCTGCTGAGATGTATATTCCAACTGGCCCGACCACGGCCATTGGCGCACCTGGAATGGATGGCACGGGAACTCTGGATGAAGGTCGGGTAGACATGCCCGTCGCGGCACCGTTGCAATACCTCTCCCCCCCCTCAAACCAGTATCCGGCAAGCCTGACACTACCGCATCCACAGCCGCAAGCCGGCGCGGCATTCGGCAGTGCGCTGGCCTTTGTCATTGATAATAATTCGAACTGGGGTCAGCTGGAACCTTTCTATTTAAGTGCAGTGGGTGCACCGCGGCAGAGCGTCGGTAGCTATCCGGAACAGGGTCAGGTCTTCCTGTTTGACAGCCGGGGCGTGTTGAAAGGGATGTTGAACAGCCCGTCTACACAGGCTTACACCGGCTTTGGCTCGGCGCTGGCGGTGGGTAATTACCACCTGAATGGTAACGGTCCGGCCACCATCGCCGTGGGTGCACCACAGGAAGGCGTGACCTTCGCCGGACAGGGGCGCGTCCACCTCTTCCAGTCCAATGCACTCGACGCCGATCAGGACGGGATCTTCGATTCCCTGGAGATCGCCCTGGGCAGCAATCCCCACAGCACCGACAGTGATGGTGACGGCATCATGGACGGATACGAGTATTTCACGCTCGGCACGGACCTCACCAATCCGGACACCGACGGTGACGGCCTGACGGACGGCAGCG
>JAHECY010000155.1 GCA_024641505.1 Gammaproteobacteria bacterium | reverse complement strand
GAACAGTTGGCACCTGATTCGCCCTTTGGGGCTGATCGGATTGATTGCCGGGGTGCTGACCGTGTTCGCCTATGAACAAACTTATCCTTATATCGAAGCCAATAAACGCCAGGCCATCGCCAGTGCCGTATTCCAGATCATCCCTAACGCGCGGCAACGCCGGGATTTCGTGATCGACCGGACCATGGTGCGACCGGCCGGCGCCGAGGAACCTCGGGATCTGTGGCGCGTATACGGCGGTTATGATGCTCAGGGTGCACTGGAAGGTCTGGCCCTGGAGGGATCGGCCCAGGGGTATCAAGGCATGATACGTTTATTGTACAGCTATGATCCGCGTTGCACCTGCATCACCGGCATGCACATCATCCAGGCCACGGAAACACCGGGCCTGGGTAACAAGATTGCCTTTGATGAAGGTTTCCACGCAAATTTCTCCTACCTGGATGCGCGCCTCGACGCGAGCGGTAACGCCCTGCGCCATGACATCAGCGCGGTGCGTCATGGACGCAAACAGCAAGCCTGGGAAATCGACGCCATTTCCGGCGCGACGGTATCCTCCAAAGCCGTCGCCAAGGCGATCAACAGCAGCGCGGCACGGGTACTGCCCGTGATCCAGCGCCAACTGCAGCAATTCACGGCGGTGCTCCATGACCAGCAATGATGACCTCATTACCACGGATACTTTTCTCACCGGTGTGTGGCGTGAGAATCCGGTCTTCGTCACCTTGCTGGGCATGTGCCCGGTGCTGGCGGTCAGCAATTCCGTGCTCAATGCCCTGGCCATGGGCGTGGCCACCACCTTCGTGCTGATCTGTTCCGGAGGACTGATCTCATTGTTGCGCAATCTGATACCGCGCGCCGTGCGCATCGCCTGTTTCATCACCATCATCGCCACTTTCGTCACTCTGGTGGATTATCTGATCCAGGCCATCAGCCTGGCGTTGTATAACGCCCTGGGCGCGTTTATTCAACTGATCGTGGTCAACTGCATCATTCTCGGTCGCGCCGAAGCCTATGCCTCGCGCCACACGCCGCTTAACAGCATGGTCAATGCCGCGGGTGTCGGCATGGGATTCACGCTGGCACTGCTATGTCTAGGCGCGGTGCGGGAATTGCTCGGTAATGGCAGTCTGTTGGGAATGCCGGTTTTGGGCACCGCGTTTCAGCCCTGGGTGATTATGTTATTGCCCCCCGGCGGCTTTTTCGTGCTGGGCGGCTGGTTACTGCTGTTCAACTGGCGCAAGAAACTTTCCGGACGCAACATCGTACTGGTGGAGGGACATCACCATGGTGGCTGACAGCCTGTCTTTCATTTTTCTCGACGCCCTGCTCATGAACAATTTCGTACTTGCCATGTTCCTGGGCATTTGTCCGTTTCTCGGCGTATCATCGCAAATCAAAACCGCCCTGCCCATGGGCCTGGCAACCGCCTTCGTGATGCTGATCAGCTCCCTGTGCGCCTATGGCTTGAATACCCTGCTCACCCTCCTGGATCTGCCGTTTCTGCGTCTGATCAGCTATATCGTGGTGATCGCCTCAGCGGTACAACTGGTGGAGATGTTCCTGAAAAAAACCAGCCCCACCCTGTTTCGCGCCCTGGGCATCTACTTGCCCCTGATCACCACCAACTGCGCCATCCTGGGACTGGCCTTGTTTCAAACCGCCCGCGACTACGATTTCCTGCAATCCCTTGCCTACAGCCTCGGGGCCGGATTAGGGTTTACCCTGGCATTACTCCTGATGGCGGGATTGCGCGAACGTCTGGCGTTGGTTAAGGTGCCGGATATCGGCCAGGGCGCGGCGGTGAGTTTAATCCTGGCGGGCATCTTGTCCATGGGCTTTATGGGCTTCGCCGGCCTGGGAGGGCAATAGCAGCATGCATTATGTATTGGCCACCGTCATCATTGCGTTACTGCTGATCATTTGGCAGTGGGTACAGCGCCTGACGCGTGACGGCACGGCACCGCAGCAACCGCAACATGACGCGTGCAATGCCTGCACCCGTGTTAAAACATGCGGCGCTGATGGTTACGCCTACCCGGACAACTTCGCGCATATGGATTCCGATTCTGAAACAGGCGGCAGCCGCCGGCGCGACGCCGCCGCCACTCCCGCCGTCATCGTTAGCCGGGTCCGTCACCCAGTGATCGGGGCCGGAACTGAAAGTGAGGTAAATCATGAGCAGTGAAAATGTCATCGACTTCCAACACCTGGGCATGCACGACGTCGGCCGGGTGGGCGGCAAAAATGCTTCGCTGGGGGAAATGATCGCCAACTTAAGCCGACTGGGCGTGCAAGTCCCCGGGGGCTTCGCTACCACCGCCGATGCCTATCGCGCGTTCCTGAAGCAGGACCGGTTGGACCAACGCATCAACGATCTGCTCGATCAATTGGATGTGGAAAACATCACCGCCCTCACCGGTACCGGCGCCCGCATTCGCCAATGGATCATCGATACGCCGCTGCCCTCGGCACTGGTGCAGGCGATCACCGACGCTTACCGCGCCATGAACCATGACGGTAATTGCACCGTCGCGGTACGTTCCTCGGCCACGGCGGAAGACCTGCCCGATGCCTCCTTCGCCGGCCAGCAGGAAACTTATCTGAATATTCGCGGCCTCGATGAAGTTCTGGATGCGGTGAAACATGTGTTCGCGTCCTTGTACAACGATCGCGCCATCGCCTACCGGGTGCATCACAATTTCGTGCATGCGGATGTCGCGTTGTCCGCCGGCATTCAACGCATGGTGCGCAGCGATCTGGGCGCCAGCGGCGTGCTGTTCACCATTGATACCGAATCCGGATTCAAGGACGTGGTGTTCATCACCGGCGCCTATGGATTGGGGGAAACCGTGGTGCAAGGGGCGGTCAATCCCGATGAATTCTATGTGCACAAACCCACCCTGCTTGCCGGACGTCCGGCGATCTTACGCCGCAGTCTGGGGGCGAAAGCCATCAAGATGATCTATGGCGAAAATGATGCACATCTGAAGGGCACCCATACCGTCAACGTGGAGGCGAGCGCGCGCCGGGTTTTCTGTATCACCGACGCGCAAGTTCAGGCGCTGGCGCACCAAGCCATTATCATCGAGCAACACTATGGACGACCTATGGATATCGAGTGGGCACTCGATGGCGAGACGCACGAATTGTTCATCGTCCAGGCGCGTCCGGAAACCGTGCAAAGCCGGGATCAGGGATTGACCATTGAGCGTTATATTCTGCAACAAAGCGGTGAGATCCTGATCACCGGCCGCGCCATCGGGCAACGTATCGGCGCCGGTCCCGCCAAGGTCATCACCGATGTCAGCCAGATGCACGAAGTAAAAGCGGGTGATGTGCTGGTCACGGACATGACCGATCCGGACTGGGAACCGATCATGAAACGCGCCGCCGCCATCGTCACCAACCGTGGTGGCCGTACCTGTCACGCGGCAATCATCGCCCGGGAGCTGGGGATTCCCGCGGTGGTCGGATGCGGCAACGCCACCAAGGTATTGCTCAAGGAAAATGCACTCACCGTCTCCTGTGCCGAAGGCGATGAAGGCAAGATCTATCGGGGCAAGCTCCCGTTTGAAATCCAGAGCACCAGTGCCGGCAAGATGCCGGAGCTGCCGCTGAAGATCATGATGAATGTCGGCAACCCGGAGCGTGCCTTTCAGTTCGCCTCCCTGCCACACCACGGCATCGGTCTGGCGCGCCTGGAATTCATTATCAACAACACCATCGGTATTCATCCCAAAGTATTGCTGGAATTCGACCGGCAACCGGAAGCGTTACGCGAGGAAGTCGGCAAACGCATCGCAGGTTATGCGAGCCCGGTGGCATTTTACGTGGAAAAACTCACCGAAGGTATCGCCACCCTGGCAGCGGCGTTTCATCCTGAAAAAGTGATCGTGCGCATGTCCGACTTCAAATCCAATGAATACGCCAATCTGCTGGGCGGGGATCGCTATGAACCCTCGGAGGAAAATCCAATGATCGGATTTCGCGGCGCCTCGCGTTATGTGGCCGAGAGTTTCCGGCCGTGTTTCGAACTGGAGTGCCGCGCCATCAAGCAGGTACGTGATGTCATGGGCCTGACCAACGTGGAAATCATGATTCCGTTCACGCGCACCGTGGCTGAGGCCCGACAGGTGATCGACCTGCTGGCGGCCAACGGCTTGCAGCGCGGCATCAATGGTCTGCGCGTGATCATGATGTGCGAGATTCCGTCCAACGCCCTGCTGGCCGACGAGTTTCTAGAGTATTTCGACGGTTTCTCCATTGGTTCCAATGATCTGACGCAACTGACCTTGGGCCTGGATCGAGATTCCGGTATCATCGCGCACTTGTTTGACGAGCGAGACCGGGCGGTGAAACGTCTGCTGGCCATGGCCATCGAAGCCTGTAACCGCCACGGCAAATACATCGGCATCTGCGGCCAGGGACCCTCGGACCATCCGGATCTGGCCAAGTGGCTGCTGGAACAAGGCATTACCAGCGTATCCCTGAATCCCGATACCGTGGTGCAAACCTGGTTGTATCTCGCCGGGAAAGGCCAGGAGTCGATTCAGTAATGCGCCGCGCGGTATTCTTTCTTTCCGATGGCACCGGCATCACCGTGGAAGCCATCGCCCATTCCCTGCTGGCGCAATTCGACGGCATTGACTTTGAACGCCAGACCATTCCGTTCATCCACTCGGTGGGCAAAGCCTGGGAAGTGGTGCAGGAGATCAACACCCGATGCGATCTGGACGGCGCGCGCCCGCTGCTGTTCAGCACCCTGGTGGACCCCGATGTGCGGCGGGTAATCCGTCAAAGCAAGGGATTTCTCATTGATCTGTTCGATACTTTTATCAACCCGTTGGAAGACGAACTGGGCGTCGACTCCAGCCATGCGGTCGGCAAGACCCACGGCGTCCGCAACTATACCGCCTACAAAGAGCGCATCGACGCTACCAACTTCGCGATCAACAATGACGACGGCGTGTCCGCCAGATACTATGACGAAGCCGACATTATCATTACCGGCGTGTCGCGCTCCGGCAAGACACCCACCTGTCTCTACCTGGCGATGAACTACGGCCTGAAAGCCGCTAATTATCCCATCACGGAGGAAGATCTCGAAAGCAACGAACTGCCTGCGCTGTTACGCGCGCACCAGGCGAAACTGTTCGGCCTCACCATCGATCCCCACCGCCTGCACCAGATCCGCACCGAACGCCGGCCGGACAGCCGCTATGCCGCGCTGGACCAATGCCTGCGGGAAACGCGTACCGTGGAAAAAATGTTTCTGGACCACGGCATCCCCAGCATCGACACCAGCACCATCTCCATCGAAGAAATCGTCACCGCCATCGTGCAAAAAATCGGCCTGCGCAAACGTCTTTATGGATAATGTGCGTAATCCACACCCAGCATCCAGCGATGCAGCGCGATACCGCACCCACGCATTTACCATAAATATCCCCCAAATAAAACCCCTGAGCTCCCATCGTCGAAATCAAGTAAACTGCCCGTTGTCGTAACAACGGGGCGCCCGAAGAATCATCATTTTAAATGAGCTATATTATTCCGCCCAGCGCCCGAAACAGAACCAGGAGCAATGCCGAGGCTCGTTGTTATTACCCAACAACGTTATACGATTCTATGGATAACGATAAACCCGATCACGCGCCCGCCAAGAAATCCCGCGCAGTCTGGATCTTCTACACCTATTTAGGTGTGATGTTAGCCGGCTGTTTCTATCCAGCGAGAACCGGCATCTTTACGTTGCGCACCAAGTTCAATATTCCCATGTACGACTGGATGGCTCCCGCCCCTCTGCAAGACATCGTTATTAATCTGCTGATGTACATACCCGTGGGCATTCTATTGATGGTCATTGCCCGCAAACGG
>JAHECY010000063.1:1670-23268 GCA_024641505.1 Gammaproteobacteria bacterium | reverse complement strand
CTGGCGCTGGTTGGATTTGGCCGCCGCCGATTCATGGAGTAGGCCGAGTTTTGGAGTGCGCGGCTTGATGGGATTAATAAATCCACCGCGCCTCCTATTGACCCATCAGATAAGATTGATCCTCCAAGTGTGAGACGATCTTTCGGATCACGTGTTGACCTGCCGTAGTTTGCGCATCAAATGCTGGCGCTGCCTTCGGTGCCACTTTTTTTATCCATCGCTATACTGATACTTTCGATGGAATCATTATGCCTCGACAAAACCATGAATACCGTGCGCACTACGGAATCTGGAAGCCTGGCGCAGGCTTAGGCTGATGCCGGCATAATGATGGAAGAACCTCGCATAGACCATACGCGATGTTAACCATCCATTAAGGAAACAACGGCAAACTGCGTGGCATTGGTGCCAGTTGTCAGAAGGGGTTGTGATGGATAATAAGAGGATAACAACAACTTGACGGTTACCGTGGGTACCACGGTCCAATTCACAGGCAGCGCTGTCGATCCTGAGGGTGATTCAGTGACTTATGAATGGATCTTCACTGGGACAGCGGTAACCGGGACTTTTACTGCCAATCCAGTTTCAGTGCGATTTCCGAGGCAGGGCACCGTCAGCATTACCCTCAATGTGACCGATAGCAATGGCAATCGCGACCCCACGCCGGCCACACTGACGGTTACCGTTATCGGCGGCCCCGGAGGCGGTGGTGGTGGTCCTCAGGGTCCTTAAATCTTGTTTGTGTGCGGTGCTGGGGCATCGTTTCCAGTGCCAGTGCGGCGACCACAATATTCTCTGCAGTCCACTGGCGCGATATGGAAAGTCGGGTTTGGGAGGGGTATTGCCGATAACGGGGACTGTTTGTCCTGAACTAGGCCCGGTTCCGCTCAGAAGTTGATGCCTATGGCAATCGACGCCTTGCATCTACCGGGCAGGGAGGTGCAGGGAACCACTGGCGGTCTTGGTGCCGAGGCTGCGATTGAACTCGGTAGGTTTTTATGAGGCACATCCCTGTGCCTTACCCCTGCGGGACCACCTGCGGCAGACGATGCGCAAGTGGAAGTGGCGGGCAGCAACTCCGTCAGGCGCATCAGTCAGGCTAGACCGCTAAAACGTGTATTCAACATCGTCATCGAAACCTGTTCCTACAGCCAGGGGAAACTGAAGATCATCACCGCAATTACTTTCCCGGCGGCAATCATGAAGATGCTGACCCGCCTGGGACTCTGTGCCCAACCGCCGCATGCAACCCCTTGCCGGCGGGGTGAGCTGTTTGTTACAGGCTAACTGAAAACGAAGACAGCGAAATAGTGATGATGCCGGGTAGGGCAGGCTGGCGCTTGAGTAGCTGTCGGCATTTTGCGGTATGACCGCTGATGTGGCGGAGGAAATGTCATATCTTGGGGCCGTGATCGGACAACGTACGCAGAATAATACCCGAGCAGGCGACGCATTTAGGAGAGTGAGCGCGCCGGTTAGGGGCCTTTTCGGAGCCCCTTTCTACCGTCGAAGCTGCAAGTGAGAACGACTGCACAGATCGGGCAAGTGGGATATACTAGGCTTTATCAAGGATTATAGCCGGGATGAAGGATCTATCGATGAGCGACTCAACGAACATGCGGTCTGCCAGCAGCTTATTCCTTCCTTGCAATACCTTGCCCTGCGCCATTTACCGGCGGAGTCCATTAATTGTTCCCTCGCCTGCCGGGCAACGACGCCTGCTTGTGCTGCTGATGGCGGCGTTACTGATGGTGAGTGTGGGTTGTGCGAAAAGCAACACGGAAACCTCCGGCCCAGCAGCCAATAATAATCCCGCGGATGGCGAATCAGTCTCTAGCGGGAGCGCAACCCTTTCGTGGGTTGGTCCAAATGCCGCGAAAGTTTCCCAGGACTTCGCTTCCCTATGCTGTCACCGTGCAGGTTAGTGACGCGGAAAATGCCACGACAACGGTCAACTGGACCATAACCGTGACCGCAAATGGATTTCATTTTGTCGACGCGCACGCCGCCGCCGGCAGCGACGGTTCCATTGCCCATCCGTGGCGCGGATGGACGGATTTTTACAAAGGGCATACCGATACAAGTTACAATAATGGCGAGTTTATCTATTTTCGTACCGGCACCTATACCTTGCCGAAATCCCTGTCGTATGGTGACGCGGCGGGATCATTGCGTATCATGCTGCATACCCACCCACGGGTGTATCTCGCCTATCCCGGCGAGACAGTGATCTTCGATCAGGAAAATGGCAACACCCCCGCCCACTTGTATATTCCCGGCAGCGACAATTATTACTTCGACGGTATTCATTTCGACAATGGGTATGGTTTTGGTATCGAAGTGTGGGGAGGGGATAATTTTATCGTGCGCCATTGTGCTTTCACGAACTATGGTAATGGTTCGCAGAGCGCTAACCAATCCGCCATCAGCTTTCGGAATGACGCGTTGCAACCCGATCACACCCAGGGATTTGAGCCGCCCGTCGATGACAACGCGTTCAAGCTGTACGCTGTGGTCCAGGACAGTAGCTTTGAGAATATCGCCTCTGGGGGCATCGAAAACTACGGACTGAAATATGCCCTGTACGAAGACAACCGCTTTAACGGCATCGGGTTTTCCGCGATCAATCTCAAATCGACCGACAGCCGAACCACGATACGCAAGAATTATATTGGCACCAGTGATAACTATGGTATTTCGATCTTCGCCCAGTACTACGCCAACGATACCGAAATAGTGTTCAATTTCATCGAAAGCCTGGTGCGTATCGGCGAGTATGAAGGCATACAGGGACCGGGAGTAACCTATATCTACCGAAACACCATCAATAATCAGATTCACCTGCAATATATCCAAGACGATGACGGTCCGTTCTATTTTGAAAATAATGTCATCGTCAACACCACGCCGAGCGATCATATACGCGACCAAACCCCGGAACACTGGTCCATCACCGCCAATCGATCGATCGTCAATGATAATCTCTTTGGCGTACCCAAAGATGACATCATAAACATCGACGGTACCTTAAGCGACAGCTATGTCGCCTACCGCGGTAAATTCGGCCACATCATAAACTATACCAAACCCTTGCCGCCAAATCAGGTGCAAGTAAAATAAGAGAACAACACCACAGGGAAGCAGGTGCAAGTAATATAGCCCACCTTTCCAGCCCCACCCGATCCCACTCGGTACGCCCTGGCTTTATTCTCTGCCTTTATACCTTATATTCTCTCGCATTAATTCCTGAGGTGTGATCAAAAAAAGATCTGTTCCACGATCGTGATAAATTAGTGATAATTTCGTTATCATTCTGTTATGCCTCTACGCCATTGTAGTTCCAGGGAATGTCCTGTTAACAACTTGGGGGAGGTTATATGATTCAGGTACGCCACATCTTGGCAAGCAGTCTGGTGTTAGCGCTCGCCAGCACGGTATGTTCAGCAAAAAACCTTACTACATCTTCAGATCAGTTCCTGCGGAAAAATCTTACGACACTGTCCGTTCCGTTTATCCAAAATGTCGGGCAACAGGATTCCAGCGTGGCTTATTACGCCAATACTTTTGCCGGCACGGTATTTGTCAGCAAACAAGGCGATCTTGTCTATTCATTGCCGGTCGCTGGCCCCAAACAGGATAAGCGCTGGGCGTTCGAGGAAAGTTTCATTGGCGCGGGCAGGCTGGAACCGAAGGCGTTGACAAATTCGGATGCGCAAGTGAACCTTTTCAAAGGCAAGCCCGATCGATGGCTGCGCCATATTCCCACTGCGGACCGTCTGCAACTGGGTCAACTTGCGCCCGGCATCCGCGTCAATCTCAAAGCGCATGCCAATAACATCGAAAAGCTGTTTCATGTGGCGCCGGGCGCGAATCCCGCCGCCATTAAAGTGCAGATAAACGGTGTCGATGGCATGGCGATTGCGCCTGACGGTCGTCTGGAGTTACAGACCGGGCTGGGTCCAGTGTACTTTACCAAACCCGTTGCCTATCAAATGCAGGATGGGCAAAGAGAATTTGTGCAGGTAGCCTACGCGCTCCAGGACGGGCGCTATGGTTTTCAGGTCGGGCAGTATGACACGCGACGTGAATTGATTATCGACCCGTTGCTGGCATCAACCTTCCTGGGTGGCACCAATGCCAATACCCCGGACTATTTCCAATACGACCAGGATATCATTTACTCCGTGGTTAATGCCGGGGATTCGATCTATGTCGGCGGTGTTACCCAGTCCACCGATTTTCCCATTGTTCTCGGTTATGACGCTAGCGCCAACGCCAGTGGCCAACCCGACGGATTTATCGCGCGCTTAAGCAGTGACTTAACGGCGGTATTGAGTTCCACCTACATCGGCACGGAGTATTTCGACCGGGTAACCGCTATCGCGTTGGATGCGGACGGTACCATCATTGCCACCGGTCAGGCGGGTTATGGTTTTCCGCTGACACCCGGCGCCTACAATTACTCCGGAAGCGAGCCTGCCGGCGGTGGCTTCATAGCGCGTTTCAGTGGAGATTTATCGACGCTCATGACGTCCGCCGTGGTCACCACCGGCGACTATCCCTTGAAAATCGCCCTGGGGAACGGTGCCATCTACTTCGGGGGACGCACCAATAACCCGGGCTTTCCCATCACCGACAATGCGCTGCTGAAGACCTGTTGCCCGGTTATCGGTGGCTATGGCTTACGCGGTTATGATGGTTATATCGGAAAAATATCCAGTGACTTGTCCGCATTGCACACGTTGACCTTTGCCGGCGGCGATCAGGTGGCGGGCTTGGCGGTTGGGCAGGACGGCACTGTTTATATGTCTGATGGGCAGAGCAGTTCCGTCAACGGTTTTCTGGTGCGCTATGATGCGGATTTAACAGCGGTACTGGCAAAAATAACTTTCACGTCCAATTCCAACAGCACACGTAACTATTTCCATGACGTGACTGCCGCTGGCAATACGGTGGTCACCGTCGGACAAACCTATTTGAACGACCTGCCGGTCAGCCAGACTGCGTTTGATAAAAGCTGTGGCTCCGACGGCGCCTGTGATAATCCCAGTAGCACCCTGTACTTACCCAGACCCGATGGTTTCATCGCGAAATACAGCACTGACTTGCAAACTCTTGTGGCTTTGACGTATTTCGGCGGCAGCCAGTCGGACAGCCTGACCAGTGTGGAGCTGGATGACGCTGGTAACGTTTATGTGGCTGGAGCGACATCTTCGAGTGATATGCCGACCAGCGGCAATGCGTATGACCGATCATTGTCGGCAACGGGGCCGGATGTGTTCGTCGCTAAACTGACGCCGAATCTGGATGCCCTGTTGTATGGCAGTTATCTGGGTGGGGCGAACAACGACACTTCCCTGGATATTGCACTGCAAGGTGCCGATCGGCTGTACGTGGTTGGTGCGACCAATTCCAGCGATTTTCCAACGACACCCGGAGCCTTTGATGGCAGTTACGCGGGCGGCGCAACCGGTACCCAATACGATACTGACGCTTTCGTCAGTCTCTTCGATACCGGTGGCGGTACCGGTGACCCTGGTCCCAATCCCGGACCGGATCCCTCGGTGAACACGGCGCCGACGGCCAATGCGGGTGTTGACGCAACCGTTACGTCACGCAGCAATGTCACATTGGACGGCACGGGCTCCAGCGATCCTGATGCGGGTGATCGGCTGAGTTATCAATGGCGGCAGATTTCCGGTAAAAGCGTTAGTTTGCAAAACGCCAACAGTGCCTTAGCGTCGTTTACGGCGCCCCGTGTACGTAGCGGTCAAACCAGAGTCTTGGTTTTCGAACTGACGGTCAGCGATACGCAGGGAGCGATGGGGTCGGACCAGGTAACCATTACGGTGGGACCTTAAAAGGTCAGTGGCCGTGACGGCGATCTGGAGTTTTCAATCGCCTCGTAGCATGCGGTCTCCTGCACCTACCGTATCGCCTTCGGCCCCGGAAAAGGGCATAAGGTGTTGAGCCTGCAAACCGAGTCGCAACAACCCCCGCCGGTGACTTCTCCCCGTTGCGGGGAGGAGGGCGGGTTCAGTCTGCACACCAATACCTTTTGCCCCGGCCGCGGTTGAACCTGGTACGTTTTCACGGTGTACTGGCGCCGAACCATAAGCTGCGGGCGCAGGTGGTGCCCAAGCAAGCAGCCACCGCCACTGCGTCAGTGGCAGAAGATGGGCAAGCGGAAGCGTGGGATATCACCCCTGCCTGACGCCTTAGTGGTCCGCTTACTCAAACGCGTATTCAATATCGACATCTGCCCCCAATGCCAGGACAAGTTGAAGATCGCGGTCGCCATCACTAAACACTTTATCCGCAACTCGACAAACTTTTTTCGAGAAAAATTTGCCCCATATCACCGTTTCGCATAGCGGACTACCCTCGAACCGACCGCATAAACTTGACCCTCAGTGGTACCATGAACGGCAGTAAAGACCGCTGAGATTTCTGTGTGTACCAACGCCCATTCGGTACCATCGAAATGAAAGATTAAGCCATCACCCGCGGAACCTACCAAATACACGTCGTCCCTGGCGAAACCCCATATCCCATTTAACCAAGCCCTGTTGCTGACAATGTCTGTTTCAACGGCGGTCCAATTTACACCATCAAAATGAACGATACGGCCACCGGGTCCGACGGCGTAGACATCGTCGGATGCGCTACCCCAAACGCTGTTATAGGGGCCGCCCGAGGTGTCGGTATAGGCTATCTCCCAGGAAACGCCATCATAATGAATAATGACAGCAGTGCCCGCGTCGCCGCCGACGGCGTAGACATTGTCGTGATCGGTTCCCCAAACTTCCTGTAAGTCGTAGTATGTAGCTTTTCCGACATTTGAGAATTTTTTGCCGTCATAATTCATAATGAAGCCGTTTGCGCCCACCAGAAAGATATCGCTGGCCGAACTCCCCCAGATTCCGTATACATAGCTGTACTCCCCCCCAGCATCAATAGTCTGCACCCGCCAGCTACTACCATCGAAATGTGGCAGGCGTCCCAGTTCCGTGCCGGCATATACATTGACGTCAGCGCTACCCCACACCGCATTCAAGTAGCTTCCCGTGCCGACATTCGTGGACTGCGAATATTGCCCATTACTCAGTGTAATTACCCCTCCGTTGGGACCGGCGACGAGTACATTGCTGTCGGATATTGCCCAGACTGAAGAGTAAACCCGACTGTTGGTACGATCCAGGCTGCTAATGGATTCCCAGGTAGCCGGTGTACCGGTATTTTTTTCTTTTTCGCTGCCTATATCGCCGCTGTTTTCACCGCTAGCGCATGCGCTCAGCAGTACAAAGGAAGCTAATAATAAGGTGATTGTAATTTTATCATTGGTTTTATACATTGTTATTACCTGTGCTTTGTTGCTATTCAACTAGAAACTGCTTCCCGAACTTCTTGGTTGGCGCGCGCCCTCTTTGTCTTCGGAAAACGTGAAATCTACCCGTCGATGAGCTACTTAATCCGGTTGAATTTCAGCCCGTTGCAGCCAGGACTTTACATAACAAACAGAAATTCGTAGACACCGCCAAGCAGCCGGTACATAGGCCGTTTGTACCTTCGAAATGGGTTGTTCGGTGAGCTGACCAACACTTGGTTCAAAATTATCTTACTTACTTGATAGTAACACTCAGAAAACGCTCTAACCCCAAGAAATCCCTGCAATAGTTCCCCAATGCCAGGGATTTCTACTCTTAGCCCCTTACTTCGACGAAGTTAAGGCAGTACCATACAGACTCATATTAACAACCACGATTTGCGCGGGGAATAACCCATACGGGTGAAATGTGCAGGTTTTTTTCAGAGCGGGCCACCGATGGGAACGGACGATAAAATTCAGCCCGGAATCGACAACAAAGAGACTGATGTACAGAGTATCGATACTGAACTCATCGGGATTGTGTATGAAGTCGCATTTGATCCCAATTTTTGGCCGGACTTGATGGAAAGCATCACATGCCTGTTTGATAACAGGCATGCCGGTGATCAACAGCGATCGAAAACCCCTGGTCACGATAGCGAACAAATCCAGCTTCTTACGCATCAAATCGAGAAAGGCGAAGCGCAACGCCTGGCCACGCTGCTACCCCATTTATACCGGGCCCTCAAACTCAAGCGCGTTTACAACAAGGCCGACCAGACACGTGGCCAGGCGCAGGCAATTCTTGATCATTTCCCAATCGGTGTATTGTTGGTCAATGGTAGCGGCAACCTGGTAACGGCCAACCAGCATGCTGTGGATACCATAGTAGGCAGCAACGCATTGACCCTGATGAACGGCGTGCTTTGTGCCACTACGGTACAACAGGATCAGCAGTTAAAGGATCTTATTTATCAAGCTGCGAACACGCCAACGAATAGCGCGGGCGCACAGATTTGGACGCTAAAAATCGAATCCCTCGATAATGGAGCACCCGTCTCTCTACTCATCTCGCCTGACCCTTACCCCAATACGCACTATGATAGTAAAGCGGAAGACTGCGCGGCGGTGTTCATCGCCGCCGCCTCGAATCAATATAAAATTGCCGAATCTGCTTTGCAGACATTATTTAATTTGACACCAGCCGAGGCGCGACTGGCAGCACTATTGGCAAGCGGCGAAAGCTTAATCCAGGCAGCGAAACACAGCTATATCAGTAAGAACACAGCCAAGGTTCAGCTAAAATCGATATTCGCAAAAATGGGTGTAAGCCGGCAGGCGGAACTCATCAAGCGAATACTGACCAGTCCGGCCGTTTTCAAACCCTCGCATACAAAGCCAGATGACTCGCGCTCCAAGGCCGAGGTAATGTCGCGATCGCATATTAATCGGGAGGCACGCATCGTATTAAGAGACGGTCGCCGATTGCAGTTCGCGGAATATGGGGACCCGGAAGGTAAACCTGTTATTCACTTACACGGCATTCTCGGCTGCCGCTATGAACGATGGCCCGATGATAATTTAACGAAGCGTCTTGGCGTTCGGCTTATAATTCCCGATCGCCCCGGCTATGGCCGTTCCGAGCATATTGTTGATCACGGTTACCTTGATTTTGCGGATGATCTTGTGGAGCTCGTTGACCATCTTAACATTCAGCGTTGTTCCATAATGGGACTTTCTATAGGAGCGATATATGGATGCGCTTTTGCCTATAAATTTCCGGACCGTTTAGACAACATTGCCATGATAAGCTCGTCACCACCTTTTCGTTCGTTCGCCGATTTTTCCGGTATGCCGCCAAGCCTCAGGCTGCTTATTGCTTTCTCCAAATATCTACCCACAGCGGCACGCATGACAACCGAAATCGCGATAAAGAATGCGTGCAAGAATCCACAGAAATTTCTCGCCAATATCCCGGTCGGCTCCTCCGATCGAGCGGTTTTTTCCAACATTTCATTAAAAACACATATCGAAAATTGTATAATTGCGGGCAACAAACATCGTCACACGGGGTTTGTTCAGGATATTTTAATGGCCGCAGAACCCTGGCCGTTTTCAGTTGCCGATGTAACAACTAAAATCGATTTTTGGCACGGCACCGATGATTTACACTGTCCGATCAACAGGATTATGCCTGTGATTGAGGCCATGCCGAATAGGCGCCTGTATCAAATCGAGGGCGGCGGCCATTTCCTGATTTACAAGCACTGGCAAGAAATACTGGGTACTTTTTAGATGGTGTATTGGCGCCCAATCGTAAATTACGGGCGTCTGCGTTTTGGTTCGCCGCTTACCATGCTTTTTACAGTAGCCTCATTGTTTATCATTCTGAGGACTTGGCTGTAAAATTAGCAGCCTGGCGCAGCGCTTGACCAGGACGATTTCAGCGACCGTTATATGTGTATTGCAGCAATTTGATATTGCTGAGCGTGTCACCGTTGCTGAAGTCGCCAGCCGACACCAGTGCACCATGGCCCTGATAGGCGCCAATATTGGGTGTGTACAAACAAGTCTCCTGTGAGTTGCACAGGCCATCTTCGTTGCCGATAGCATCCGCGAGCAATTCCACCGCGTTACGCAGAAAGGTGCTGCGACATTGGCCCGCGTTGTATATTGATCCCGGTACAGCAGCGCTGCAGTCAGCCTGACCGTTGGGCGCAGCCACCGCCCAGGTATGCGTGAGCGTATCGGCGGCATTGCCGGCGAGATGCTTGGCGAGCACACCCCGCGCGATATCGTCGCCCGCTGTCAAGCTCCAGTCCCAGATACGGCAGTTTTCGCCGATGGCACACGGACCCCGGTGATCCGCATTAGGGAAGAGACTGCCGTCCCGACCCCACACGCGTGCTTCGTTGACGAAGTTGATCCAGTCGGTGATGCTGCTAAATTCCGCCAGACCGGCAACATCATCGTTGTTTAACGCATCGTCGCTCGTCACCTTGCCGAACACGCTGGCGGCGAGACTGATATCGGCGACGAGGGTGGCATCGGAAGCGCCCTCATTGGCGCAGGTCGTGTCGACCAATCCCGGATTGGTGCCGCCGGTAACATAGCAGTCGTTAGTGACGCTATTGCCGACTTTGGTCAGGCCGGTAAAACGGTTGTTGGACGACTCATTCAAAATAATGGCAAGACGTGCATGGCTGACCGCTACGTTTTCGATCAGATTGGCTACCGGTCCCGGTGCAGTGCTGCTTATGGTGAAACCGAGTGCTATATTTTCATGATTGACGCTCAGAATATTGACCAGTATGTTATTGGCGGATTTATCGCTGACTAAGAGACCGTTTGTGCCGTTGTTTGCCGCGCTAACATTGGTGATATAGCTGTTGTTGGCGGCATAACTGATGACGCCGAAATAGACATTGCCGGCGGCATATACCGATTGGATAGTTTGCGATCCCTGGAAAACGACGCCTGCGTAGCCATTGTTGTGGGCGGAAATTCGTTGCAACACATTGTGGCCGCCATTGACCGTGAAACCGTAATGATTGTTGCTTGCCACCGTGATATCGCTGAACAGATTGCCGTGAGCGGTTCCTATGTGCACGCCGTCGTTTGCGCCGAACACCACCGAGAGGCGTGACAACACACTCGCCGTGGGCGTCGCTTCAAAGGCGTTGGCGCCGCTGCCACCGACACCGGTAACGCTCGCATTTCGGATGCGAGAGAATTTGATGCCTGGAAGCCACACGCCGTTGTTGGTGCCCTGGATGTGCACAGCGCCTTCGTACCAGAGAAAAGCTATGCCCGCCGTGCTATGCACAACATCATCAGCGGCTGCGGGAGCGCTGAGTTCCATGCCGGGCTTTACGACAAAACCCGCATGGTGAGCAGCAATTTCATATTCGGTATCAGGATTGCTCGTGACGATATAGATCGTACCGGCGGCGGTGAGCACACCACCGTCATTATCCACTAGCACCGGGTTATGCCACCATACCGCTTTTGATGTGTCGAGCACTGTTGCGCCGCCATCCGTGACGATGACGCTATTTAAACGCCATGCCGCAGCGGCGAAATCCAGCAGATCAGACAGATTCTTGTTGTCGTTCAGGCCACGCGTTACCATGCGTACCGGCAGCGTGCTGTCGTCACATGTCCAGTCGAAGGCATCCAAGGCATCATTGGCCGTTAGGCCCGCGCAGCTGCCGCGGCCCGTCACGTTCACCACGCGCAGTTCGCCACCATGCAAGCAGACGCGATAATCACCCGTCTCATTGCCGTCACAAGCGGTATTGCTGGCGGAGAGCCAATCACCGCCATCGTTGCGGACATAGTCGTTCCAGTCAGGGGCATTACCGTAAAGGGGTTCTACCACGCTTGACGTGGGTAAAGTATAGATTTCTGATTGTACGGCACTGACGTTACCCGCGTGGTCGATGGCAAAGAATTTTATGGTGACAGAGGCTTGCAAGCCGATCGGATTGCTGTAACTTGGCGACCCAGCGGTAGGTTCACTATTATCGGTGGTATAGTGAATCGCGGCACAACCGCTGCCCACATCCGTACAGTTCAAAGATACGAAGACCGTACCCGGGAAGGTACCGCCGGGTGGCGTCGCGGAAACCGTCGGTGTCAGCCGGTCGATGATGTAGCTGGCGCTGCGCGTGGTTTCACGGTTCGCGTCAAGATCCACGGAAAAGAATTTCAATATGGTATCCGTGTCGATGGCTATGGCAGTGTCATACACGGTGGCGCTGGTATCGGGATCGCTGCCATCCGTGGTGTAGTAAGTGCTTGCACAGCCCGCGCCGGCACCATCGTCACATGCCAGTGTCACCGATTGCGCAGTGTTGTACGCACCGGAGGACGGTGTCGCGATAGTGGTAGGGGGGGTGGTGTCGGGCTCCAGAGGCCGGTTTTCATCATCATTACCGCCGCCTCCGCTACCACCGTTACTGCACGCGGCCAGACCGAGAGCCAGCGCACCACCTGCAATGAGAATCTTCAGGTAAGATAAGTTCATAGTCTGCATCTCCCTCTGCCTGCACGAACGAATTTGTCCGAAGCTGCAGCACGTAGTGGTAAGGCCGTACCGTCGGGGGAGAGCGTCGGAAGGCCCGACGCTCTCTTGGACGTTGATCAGTCTCCGACCCGGAGCATGTGCGCCAGCGTATGATGCCGGCCGACATCGGGATTCGATGGATCGTAGGAATCCGGATCGATAAAGGTGAGTGCCAGGCCGTCGCTGTTGATTATCAAATAGCCGATGACCTCGCCAGTGGGGTTGCTCAGCACACCGACCTCCAAATGGCAATCACCGTTGACAATTAACAATGTTCAACGGCAATTGCCGCCGGCATGCACCCGGGACCAAACTTCCTCAACCTCTGTCCAAACTATTATGTAAGAGTCGAAACCTGGACGTATCCGGCGCAAGCCAATGCATTAGAAAGACATAAGTATTGATTTTCACCGGCTTTGAACCATTTTCCCTTCCTCGTGCTCATGATTTGCGTGACCGTCATGCCCATGTTTGGCTGCGAAAAACTGGATTTGCGCCGCAACACCCGCGTGGTCGGAAGGCCACAGGCCGGCATCGGTCTTGTCCTGCGCTTCATCGCCCACTGTAATCGCATGTACCTTGGCATTGTCGAGCAGGCTGGCATCACCATCCGGGCTGCGCATGAAAACATGGTCAATGCGCATAAACAACATCGAGTCGGTATTGGATAAAGATTCATCCTGGCAGCAGGTGTATCCGGGATTCGGTTTCCCTTGGCGAGGTAACCAGACATCAACGAAGTTGTTCGCGGTCAGTTGCCAATAGGGTGGGGTGGCGCCGCTGGCGTCGAACGGGTCTTCAGGCGCGGAATTAAAGTCACCCAGCAACACTATGGGCAGAGGTGAGTATGCTAATGTCGTCACCAGTTCCTGTGTTTGCATACTTTGTATCAGGGAAAGCGCTCCCGGGCCTGGCAATTCGAGGTGGGTGTTCACCACGCGATATACCTGATCACGCACGCGCATATCAACCGCGACATAACCGCGGATAAATTCAATATAACCGATGCCCAGCGGAATCTGGAGATTGATCAGATAGTTCTCCGCGGTTACATTCCAGATTTTCAGGCCGCGCCGCGTGAGTAACACATCGTGATCAGTGAGGCGTACATCCATAAAAAGTGGAGCGCCTTGCTCGTCAAAGCCGGCAAGCGCGGGCACCTCGACATCGGCGTTTTGCACAATCGCCGCAACACGATAACGTAAATCGTGGGTTGCCAGCGCGTGCAGTAGAATGTCGAGGTAGTCATATAACACATCATTTGCGGCGACGGGGTTGCCCACCAGATAATCACCGGGAAATTGGGTGCGCAACAATGAGACTTCCTGCAGACCGATGACATCCGGATGCGTTTTTCCAATTTGGTCGGCGATTTTTTGCGCGCGGGCGGGAAAGTCGGTGGATTTGATCATGGCAAGCGTTTCCGCGACACGCACCGGGATTAAATCCGGTATCTCTTCATTGACGATCCGCATTAAATCGGCGCCGACATACAGGTTCTGAGTCATCACTCGGATTGGCTCACGCGCATCCTTGTCACGGTCACCCGCCGCCCATGCCGTCGAAATGAATGTCAGGCATGCCAGGCACACCGCTACCCCTCTCCCACCATGACTATGCGACATTGGTGCCTCCCCAAACAGACCGTTCAGCGATTAGTGCATTACCCTTCTTTTTCGATAGCGACAATTATCGCTTTCATTACAGAAAAGCGTAGCACTGATAAAATAGTAAGTCGTCTGGCAAAACTACCTACTATATCTGCTTAACCAGGGGTATTGAGCGATTTCTGTGTAGATATGCGAATTGGCGGTGTTGAAACAACAAGTAATATACGTCGAGTGTGTATGTATGGCCGAATCGGGCAACTGCCGCAGACCTCTCAGGCAAAATAGCGGGCAACCGTTGCATGAACTCCAGGGGTTCCATGATGATGAGGCTGGTGCCATCCCGGTACGGACTTTTCAGCTTCAGCACCACCTTGCCTTTGCATTGGTCGTCACCCGCTCATTGGCCAGGGCCGGACGTGTGATATAACGGCACGATCGCCTCAGGGTCGCCCGGTCATGCCGACCCGGCGGCTATTACGAAGATGTCAGCCTTCCCACGGTGAAATGACGATTCCCCGTCAAACCAAACGCGTACTCTATCCCCCTTATCTAGGCGGGGGCAAAGAATCAACCTGGGGTACCGATAGGATCCAGTTGACTCCGTCACCGGCACCGATAGGGATGTCGCTCACGCGCACAGTACCCATTTCCGTACCGTCGCTGCGCCACAGTTGGGCGCCGCTGATGTCGTCATCGGCGATGAAATAAAGCACACCATCAAGGCTGGTCAAGGCCATCACTGGTGTCCAGGCCGATCCCGGAGAAATATCCTTGACCAGGACCGTACCGGTATCGGTGCCATCCGTTTTCCACAGTTCCTGGCCAGTGACGGTATCGGAATTTAACAAGTAAAGTGTATCGCCGATGGCCGGACCGATAAACTGTGTTTGACGACCGTTCAAGGGGTCATACAACGGTAGCGTGCCCGCTTCGGTGCCGTCACTCTTCCAAAGTGTTTTATTCTCCGCAACACTGAAACTGTGGGCGGTAAAGTAAAGCGTATTGCCCAGGCCGGTGAGATTTTCGATAATGCTGTTATCCGGTCCGGTGGTAATGTCTTTTACTCTGACCGTGCCGGTATCGGTACCGTCACTCTTCCAGAGTTCGACACCTGAGACACCATCACTCGCACTAAAATAAAGCGTATTTCCGATGGCGGTGAAACCACCGGGAAAGCTGCCGCTGGCCCCGGCATTGATATCCTTGACCAGCACTGTGCCCAACTCCGTACCGTCACTCTTCCAGAGTTCTACACCTGTAACTCCATCGTCGGCTTCAAAATACAAGGTGTCGCCGACGACAGACAGCTCGACGGGCCAGCTGTCGCCAGCGCCGGAGCGAATGTCCTTGACGCGCACGGTGCCCGCCATGGTGCCGTCACTCTTCCACAACTCGCCTCCCGAAACACCGTCAACGGCGCTAAAATAAACGGTGGTTCCGATGACCACGGGGCATATCCAAATATAACTCCGGTTGGCCGGACCCCAACCACTGCCGGCATTGATATCTTTCACCCGAAGGGTACCCGCGGCCGTGCCGTCGCTTTTCCACAATTCGTACCCCGAAACACCGTCATCGGCGTAAAAATAGAGTTTGTCACCGGCTACGGTGAGGCAAACCGGATCGCTACCGGCGGCACCGGGATTGATATCTTGCACCCGGTGGGTACCTGCCGCAGAACCATCGGTGCGCCACAGCTCGCGACCACCTCCGGCACCCTCATCAGCACTGAAATAGTCGATACCGTTTACTGTTACGGTAACCGAGGGATCAGAATCGCCGGAACTTCCGGTATTGATATCGCTGACTTGGAAGGTACCGCTGGCGCTGCCATCACTTTGCCACAGTTCGGTTCCGGTCGCGCCATCAGTCGCACCGAAATACAGCTGCCCACCCGTTGCGAACAGATTTTGTGGATTGCCACCACTGGCGCCGGGAATGATATCTCTAACTTGTATCGTACCGCCGGCCGTACCATCACTCTTCCACAATTCGACTCCGGAGACACCGTCATCGGCGGTGAAAAACAGAGTATTACCGATGGCGGTAAGACTCGTAAGCCCGCTATTTCCAGGACCCGCCAGGATATCCCGCACTTGCACCGTACCGGTCGCCGTGCCGTCACTTTTCCACAATTCCAGACCATAATCCGCAGTAGCGGCGCTGAAGTAGAGGGTATCACCCACCACGGTGAGTTGATTCAGACCGCTGCTGTCGCTGCCGGGGGTAATATCCCGCACCATGATCGTTCCTGCCTCCGTACCATCGCTCTTCCACAGCTCGAAGCCAGAGCTGCCGTCATCGGCCACGAAATACAGGGTAGTCCCCATCGCCGTGAGCGTTCCCGGACTGCCATGGTCAGCGCCGGGTTTGATGTCCTTGACCAGCGTGGTACCCACATCGGTACCGTCACTTTTCCATAATTCAACACCATTGACGCCATCATTGGCGGCGAAGTAGAGGGTATCGCCAACGGCGGTAAGGCCGGTCGGACCGCTGCCGAACGCGCCCGTATTAATATCCTTGACCATCACGGTACCCGCAGCCGAGCCGTCGCTCTTCCAGAGTTCCGACCCGGTACCATCATCGGCTCGGAAATACAGGGTCCCGCCCATTGTGATGAGTTCGTAGGGGCCAATAACATTTTGGCCGGTGCGAATATCTTTCACCAGCACGGTACCGGCGTCCGTACCGTCACTCTTCCACAGTTCCGGACCCGACACGCCATCGTCACCCTGAAAGAACAGGGTAGTCCCGATGACCTGCGGGCATTGGCCCGGTCCCACGTGTAAATATCCGCTGCCGGACGCATATACCTTGACCCGGACCGTACCCTCATTCGTGCCTTCACTCTTCCACAACTCGTATTGCCCGGAGCCGCCGCCTGTGAACGCGAAGAAATACAACATGTCACCGACAGTGGTGAGACAGAAAGGTGTACTACCGGATGGACCTGGTACAAGATCTTTCACCAGAGTGCCGGTGGCGGTGCCTGTATCGATGCGCCACAGCTCCGGTCCGTTAACGCCGTCGTCAGCGGAAAAGAACAGCACATCGCCGATACGGGCGAAATGTCGGGGATTGGAATCGCTATTGGGATTAATATCCTTGACCAGTACGGTGGCGCCGTCACTATCGCTGCGCCACAATTCCCGGCCGGTGCTACCGTCATCGGCCCGCAACAGTAGATAGTACCTGCACTGTACAGCCACATCCGTAATATCGCTGACACCGACCGTACCGCTACCGTCGGTCACGGTGCATTGTTGGCGCTCAGGCTGGGTAAGTACCGTGACTTCGTACGTGGTACCCGCGGTCAAGGCGGTGGGAAAGACGAAGCCGCCATTGGCGACGATGCTGAGATCATCGGTGCCGTTGATTTGCAGCACCAAAGGCGTGCCGTTCAGCCCGCTGACATTGCCACCAACGCTGAAGGCCTGGTCGCCGCAGGCGATCCGAATATTCGTCACATTGGCGCCCGCCAGCGTTCCGCTGCCATTGCTCACAACACACGCCTGAGTCGAGGGTTGGCTGGCGATGGTTACATGATATTGGGTGCCGTCGAGAAGCGGCAGGTTGAAGCTGAAGTTACCATCGGCGGTGAGCGTGAGATCGTCGCCTCCATTGTTCTGCAGGATCAAGCTCCCGTGCAAGCCGGTCACCGAGCCACCGATAGTATAGACCTTCAGTGGAAGGTGTGACCAGTCGTAGGGACAAGCACTGAGATTCAATATCAGAGCAATCAAAATCGACGTGCGCAGAACTCCTTGTGGCATAACTCCTCCCTGGTTTTATTACACCAATCGCCGAATCCATCAATACCGATGATCAAATATCGTGTTTTTATATTGTACGATTCGTCAGCAATCATATCGGGATCGAACTTACACACCGCTTACATGCGCCTGACAAGGATCACAGATGGTGGCATAAACGATCATCGGCGGGCAATCGATGTTTCAGGTTTTAGGGGGGAATATAATATGTAGGTATCCAGACCGAAATCTGCTCTCACTGCCAGGGCAAGCTGAAGATCGTAGCCGCTATAGCTGTTCAGGCGGTGATCACCAAGATTCTGACCCACCTGGGGCTCAGTGCCTAACTACTACCGACAGCGCCTGTTAGGCAGGGCCAACTGTTCGCCGTCGATTAATCCGCAGTATAAATCGAGTACAAAAGCGACGATGTCCGAAAGGGCTGGGCAGCCGTTGGCGTTTTGCGGTGTGAGGGCTGATTCAGTGGAGAAGAGATTGCATCTCAGGGTGGTAATCGGGAAACTTCCGCAAATCTTCTATGCAAAATTACGGGTAACCGGGTGGCATCGGTTGCGAAAATCATAGTGGAATACTTGCGGGTGGAGATGGAAAGGTGAGTACTACTTAATCCTGAGACAGATTATACCTTCGGGCATGAATGTCAGTTCCAAAACGTTACCCACCGATATCGAAACGCTTTGGCCACAACAGCGAACAACATCCAAGGCAACTCGCGCGTTAGTAAAGTAAAACAGCCAGATTCGGCTACGTCGATGTGCGCCAGAACGTCGCAACCATGGTCCGTTGAGTTCGGCAGCTGTTTAATGAGAATCCCGAGGTAGCAATCAAGGTCGAATTCATGGCTCGCAACACAACGGGATAACGTGACTCTCGCGCTTGATGAGATTCTGGTCCCGTCCGCATTGCAACCGGGAAATCAGTCTGTCGCGGGGTATGAATAATATAACCCACCTTACCCATAGGGAAGTCTGCGCCGTTGCGGCATATATATCGAGCTTGTAGTAAACTGGTTCGATGATACGTACGGTTTTTCACCAACCAGCACGGTCAAGTAAGAGTCGCCACCGTCCAACAATTCGCGTGGACTTAGAGTAGATAGGCGAGATACCATAAACTATAACTTGCAAAGGGTTGTACTGAATCTTTTAGATATTAGTGGCGACTCGAAAAATATCATGTAAGTGGACTGTAAGTGCAACCTGATAACAATGATTTAACTGAGTCATTTAATTTTTCGCTGTCATCTGTATCATTTCTGAACGCGACATAATACATCGGTGGTAGCGTACACAACTTGTTGTTTACATGGATTTATTGAAGATGAGCCGATACATATGTAAGAAGGAGGGTGGCACGATGAAGCGCGATACGATGTTCAAGGGCTTTATTGTGGTTATGCTGGCCGCCAGTGCCGCAGCTTACCTCTCTTCGTGTTCACTTGAGTCAAGCGATGACCACGGCAGCGCCGAGAGTCGCCGAATTGAAGTTCCATTGTCGGCAAGTCTAGTTACGGCGTTTGAAAAATATGAAGGTAAGATGTCCATAGACGTCCTTGTCGACGCGTCTACCGTTCTCGAGCAATCTATTCCTCTGGCTGATCTTGAGATTGACAATGAAGCGGTACCGCCGGTTATGCGCGGCAATCTGGCAATACAGCTGCGGGTTGGAAAACACACTCTGGAGTTGGTATACCGACAGGCGGATGTTGATTTTGGCAGCGTGGAACTCGCTAGATCAGCGCAAATTACGGTAACCGTGGGAGCCGGTTCGAATAACGAGGCGGATTTTTTGGAATCGCTACTCACCTACAGCGATCCCGACGATGATGGTGTCCCCAGTATTTTTGAGTTAAAGAAACGAACCGATCCGCATAACGGCAAGTCCTTTCCGGTGCTGGATCCACCGGTAGGCGTTACCGCCACGGCATCATTGGGAAATATCAAGCTTGAATGGAATCCGGTGGCCGGCGCCGCTTCATACAAAATATATCGCGGTACCAGTGCCGGAGTGACCACGGGTGATCCCGCCACCGAGGTGCAGAGTACCATTGTCAACTTTGATGATGTAATCAATGGCCAAACCTATTATTTTCGGGTATCAACGGTAAATGCTGCGGGTGAGGGCGACTTATCCGGTGAGATTTTCGCTACGCCGGGCGAGCCCGATCTCCTGGCCCCGGTAACCACAGCCGCTCCTGCCGGTGCCTCCGGGCCTTTCAATGATGCCGTAACCGTAACTTTGGCGTGTACGGATGGTGCCTCCGGATGCGCCAGCACTTTTTACACCCTGGATGGCAGTAATCCGACAACTGATTCCTTGGTTTATACGGCACCGGTTGTAATACTCTCTACTACCACGCTGAAGTTTTTTTCCGTTGATCGAGTCGGTAATATGGAAAATATCGTTACCGAATCCTATGAAATAACCGTAGATTTGGCGCCGCCCGTGACCACGGCGTCACCGGCAGCAAGTGCCGGACCGTTTAACGGTACGCAGTCGGTGCAGTTGAATTGTATGGATGTGGGCTTTAGCGGGTGTGCGAAAACTTATTATACCGTTGATGGCAGCGAACCCTCGCTTACGTCAAGTGTTTACGGCAGCGCTTTGAATATCGCATCGACAACGACGCTTAAATATTTTTCGGTGGATAACAGCGGCAATGCCGAAACGCCCCGCACTGATCACTACATTATTGACTCTGCGCCACCAACGACGACGCCGAGCCCAACGGCTGCCGCCGGACCCTTTAACAGTAATCAGACGATAAAATTAACTTGTGTGGATGCGGGTGATGCCGGGTGCAGTGTAACTTACTATACAACGGACGGCTCCACGCCAAGCACCGGTTCCACCAAGTATTCGGCGGCAATTACTATCACGGCATCCACCAGCCTCAAATATTTTTCAGTTGATAACGCTGGTAATCCCGAAACCGTCAAAACACAAAGCTACGTTATTGACAAGATCGCGCCAACAACGCGGGCGAATCCCGCGGCTGCCGCCGGGCCGTTCAGCAGCGGTCAGTCGATCACATTGATATGTACGGACAGTGGCGCCGCAGGTTGCAGCGCGACTTATTACACAGCCGATGGCTCCACGCCGACCATCAGCTCCACAAAATATTCCGCGCCTTTTTCCATTGGCGCCTCCACGACCCTGAAATATTTTTCGGTGGATGCCGCTGGTAACCCCGAGTCGATAAACACCGAAAACTATGTTATCGACACCGTCGCGCCCACTACCAGTGCCAGCCCGCCCGCTGCCAACGGACCCTTCCTCGGCCCGCAATCCGTGACCTTAATCTGCAGCGATAGCGGTAGCGGATGTGCAGCGACTTATTACACCACCAATGGCAGCACGCCAACCACGGCTTCCGCGAAGTACGGTAGCGCCATAGCGATTTCCGTGAACACGACGCTGAAGTACTTTTCCGTTGACAATGCGGGAAATGCGGAAACGGTAAAGACACAAAGCTATGTGATTCGAATCAACACGGTCACCAATGTGGTGTTTTCGCCCATGTCTCCGGAGCTGATGGATCTGGATCAAAGGGTGGAAACCACTTTTGATTATGTGACCGATGAGGCGGGCGGCGTTTTGATTTGGACTACGCCAATCGGTCTTGCTGGAGTCGGTGCGTGCGGCTCGTCAACCTATCCGGTCGGTACCGGTAAAGGAACGTGTTTTTTCACCGCACGCTCCGCGGCTGTCACCAGTGCGCAAACCACCAGCGTTCAAGTTCGCATGACCAATTTAGATCAAAGCGTAGTGCTGC
>JAHECY010000063.1:0-1570 GCA_024641505.1 Gammaproteobacteria bacterium | reverse complement strand
GTCCGCATTCTTTTTGATCCGCTGATGGTTCCGCCGGTCATCGACGGCAATAAGCTGTATCTCTTGGATGAATACGGCGCCAGGGTTAATGGTCAACTAAGCTTGGATGGTGCAACATTGATATTTGTGCCGGATGGGGGCTTGCGATCGAACCAGGTGTACAGCGTGTTTTTTCATGACGGTACCGCAAATGCAACGGGGAATGAGGTTGTTCCGACTTATTCGTGGAGATTCAATACCTACCTGACAGCAGATGCGGAATACACCGTAAATATTTCGAATATCGATGGTGCCGTTCTGGGGTACGTTGGTGGCGCGTTCCCTGACCGAACACTGATGGTGCAACAATCTGCACAGGAGGCAATATTGGAGTTTGATATTACCAGAATTCCAAGCCAGATCAGTCGGGCGAACCTGCAGTTCAGCACTGTTCCCATCAGCAACAACACTGCACATCCGATGTTACATATATATGGCTTCGATGCGGACGGCCAACCATCATTAGGTACCGATTACAGCTCGGCGGATTTGCTCTACAGCATAGAGGTAGGCGATCAGTCTGGGGAGGTAATGCATTCACTGCCGGTAACTGAGTTGGTGCGCAGTGCGAAAATGCGTGGTTTAACGCATATTGGCATCAAATTAAGTGTCGATGGAGCGGGGGCGCATTTTCAAATTCCGGATTCCGGTATGCAAGCGCCTCCTGTTACCGTACCGCATATCGATATTGAGTGAGATTAGCCTGATGTCAAGGGCCCTCAACCCCAAGATCGAATCGCAACCTGCCCACACTGCCAGGACAAGCTGATGATATCCGCTCCTGCACATCCAAGTGCTCGCGGCAGTAGTGGGTCCATGCACGTTATTGGTTAGGGTAGATAAAAAACCTGGAATTAGACAAGAAAACTATACTATTATTGCTAAAATCGAAATTATTTATCCTGGGTGGCAACACAAAGGCAATAAAAAATTTCACCTAACAAGGAGCTGAATGTTGTATTAATCTCAATTACATAGACACCCTGTTCTGAGAACTTCAGGGGGCAGTGAGAGGCAAGTTCGGCCTGGATATAGAAAATCTCTCTCAGTCAGGTGACGGCCATGGAAAGCTTCATCAACCTATTTGCTATCTTGCCGGTCTGCGATGATCGTTGCAGACGTAATACCATTGCTACGTTGTACCTGCTGGTGTCCTTATACCCGCTTCACCAATTCTACTATTACCGTTTTACATTTACCCAGTGGGACTTGCTGCTTTTCTCCGGTACGGCGCTATTTATTTTCGGGTTGAAGATCGTTGCCAGGGTCCCGGAATAAATGTGGCTCATGCTGGAACGGTTGGAGCTCAGAAATGCCCTGAAGTTTGGCGGCATTAGCCGGAAGGAATTTCGGGTGTATATGGAAAAATGGGTGGACTTGTGGGCGAAAGCCACAGCGATGTCACTTGCCATGGCAATGACGCTGGCATTTGTCGTGGCATTGACTGACGAGCCTCATGAACAACATGATCAGGCGCTACTATTGATGGTGGTGGAAATATTCGGTACCTATATTGGCGGCACTTATCTGG
>JAHECY010000062.1 GCA_024641505.1 Gammaproteobacteria bacterium | reverse complement strand
GGTGCGCCAGGTTAAGCCCGGCGCTTTCAGCGGGTGCAATTCCCGCCCCGGAAAGGGGAACGAGCCGCCCCACCGGGAATCGAGTCTTGGGCTCATGAAGGTAACGACATGAGTTAAGCGTAGACAGAGCGATGTCCAGGCCGTAACGCAAGTGAAGCGATGGAGCCTCGTTACACATCCGGAGGCCGACAGGGTCGAAAATCTGGAAGGCTACAGTAGGCGACCGCCAAGGGCGAGGTCGCTGGAGACTCCGGCGGGGTCTGAGAGCACGGCATGGACAGAAATGGAAGCGTCATGGCACCTGGGAGATCCACCGCTGTCTTGGTCTAGCGGCATTGGGCCGAGTATGCCGACCGAAAGGACCATCCTGAGGGAGGCAAAAGCGACGGTGGAAGTCGGACTCGCTGATAGTACTCGGAGCGCGGGAAAGCCGCGTACGTGGGGAAGCGGCGGGGCAGGTTGAGTTGCTGGTCCGGGGAAACATTCCCTGCACGCAGAGGTAGGAGAAGGATGTCCACACAACTGGATCAGATCGTTGGGAAAGCGAAATCGAATCCGAAGCTGCGCTTTACCTCGCTGGCGCATCTGCTGACACCGGAGTTTCTGAAAGAAACCTGGAGGCAGATGAATCGGCGGGGAGCAAGCGGGGTCGATGGAGAGACGACGAAGGAGTTCGAACGAGACTTGGACGGACGGGTTCAGGATCTATGCGAACGCTTGAAGCAAAGGGCCTATCGAGCGCCACCGGTACGCCGCGTGGAAATCCCGAAGGGGCCCGGTAAGGAGGGTACAAGGCCGTTGGGCATACCGACGGTCGAGGATCGCCTGCTGCAAAGAGCGGTAGCACGGATATTGGAGTCGGTGTTCGAGGCGGATTTCCTGGAATGCTCGTATGGGTTTCGGCCGGGACGTAATCCTCATGATGCCCTACGGGCGTTACGCGGGATTGTCGTGACGAAGAAGGTAGGGCACTTGTTCGAGGCCGACATCCGAGGATATTTCAACCACATCCAACATGAATGGCTCCAGAAGATGGTGGCTCATCGGATTGGAGACCCGGTCATCCTGCGCCTGATTGGCAAATGGCTGAACGCGGGCTTCATGGAAGGTGGAGTTGTGACGCGAACTGAAGAAGGATCGCCGCAAGGTGGGCCGATCAGCCCGATCCTGGCGAACATCTACCTGCACTATGTGCTTGATCTCTGGTTTGAGAAGAAGGTCAAGCCGTGGTGCAAAGGAGAGGCGTACCTGACGAGGTTTGCAGATGACTTCGTGGTGAATTTCCAATACTGGCGCGATGCGGAAGGGTTCCGTAAGGGGCTGGCCAATCGATTCGGGAAGTTCGGACTGGAATTGGCAGAGGAGAAGACGCGGCTGATGCGCTTTGGGCGCTTCGTGCGGACGGATCTGGAGAAGACCGGCGACAAGCCGGAAACGTTTGACTTCCTGGGTTTCAAGCACGGCTGCGGAGTCGACCGAGGCGGCAAATTTGCCTTGGTGCGTATACCCTGCGTCAAAAGCTGCCGAAAGTTCCTAGCCAAGACCAAGGAATGGCTCAAGAGGCATATGCACTGGAAGCGGCGCGACCAACAGCGTCAGTTAGTCTCGATGTTGCGCGGTTTCTATCAGTACTTCGGGCTGCACCACTGCAAACCGAAGCTCGACTACATACGTCGAGAGGTGGAGCGGCAGTGGAGCCTTACGCTGCGAAGACGCAGTCAGCGCCATCGGATGTACTGGAGCTACCTCAAGAGTCGATCCTGGTTTGAACTGCCTTATGCGGTCTCGACACGCCATGCGACGGTGTGACAAGCACCCGACGAGTGCAGCCTGGGGAGCCCGTTGCGGGAAATCCGCACGGCGGGTTCTGCGAGGGGGGATGGGTTCAAGAGGGAGACCCTCAAGGCCCATCTCTACCCACCATACAGTAGATCATACCTGGTTGCAGAGGATGCTTGCACAAAGAATCGATGACAGTCGCCTGTTGGCCTTGATTAGTCAATGGCTGAAGGCCGAGATTGTCGAGCCTGGCGGGAAGGTGATAAAACCAGTGCAGGGAACGCCCCAAGGTGGGGTGATTTCTCCAGTCCTGGCGAACATCTACCTTCACTATGTTTTGGATATCTGGTTTGAGAAAGTAGTTAAACCAAGATGTCAGGGTCGAGCGATGCTGATACGCTACGGTGATGACTTTGTCGTCGCCTTTCAATTGCGCCGCGATGCGGAGGTGTTTTATCGAGTGTTGCCGCAAAGACTGGCGAAATTCAATCTTGCGATCGCACCGGATAAGACCCATCTGATTCGTTTCAGTCGGTTTCATCCGGGTAAGCAGCGTTGCTTTCACTTTCTGGGATTTGAGTTCTATTGGAGCAAGGATCGAGCCGGAAAGGCGAGGCTGCGTTGCCGCACCTCGGCCATAAGGCAGCGTAAGCTGATGAGTTCAATCTATAATTGGATTAAACTGAATCGGCATTTGCCTGTTATGGTGTTATTTTCGCAGCTAAAGCGTAAGTTAGTAGGGGTTGCGAACTACTGCGGATTGGTACTAGGGACGTGTTGTCACGGGTGAACTACATGACTGAGGAGCCGGATGCGGTAGTTCCGCACGTCCGGATCTGTGTCGGGGCCGCCGGGTGACTGGCGGTTCTACGGCGACGATACAAGATGAGAAAGAACACATATTTCGGTATTTTGTGTCCCGCGCCGGTGAGTAAGGACGATTTTAAAACAGGCTAAAAGAGCCTATAATTAGCGAATTATCAAGCTCCAATGGTGAACCATGTCTACTGCAAAAGATCAGATTAAACAAATACTTGAGAGCCAGCCAGATGATAGTTCCTATGATGAGCTGCTTCGTGAATTTGCATTTAAACGCATGGTCAATAAGGGAATAGCCGACTTAAAAGAGAGGAACACAATTTCTAACGAGGACATGGAGCATCGCATTAAAACATGGCGCAAATAACATGGACGAGTGAATCTGAAAGGTGGTTAAGGGATATTTACGACTATATAGCAGAAGACAACCCAGAGGCCGCCGCAAACGTGGTAAATGGAATTTACCAAAAAGCACAAATTCTTAAGAATCAACCTAAGGCTGGATATTTATACGAACATGAATCAGAAGAAGAAGTTCGTATTCTGCTTTATGGTCACTACCGTATTACCTATTTGCTAAGAAGTAGCGGTGACGTTGTCATTCTCGGTGTGTTCCATGGAGCACTACAAATCGAGAACTATTTGATATTGTAAATCTATCCATTCGTTCCAACCGACAGTTTACCTGCTGCTCCTTTTTGTGCCGTTCGCTTCGCTCTCTTTATCGCATAAAAAAGCATTTATGCCGTACTGCTTATAATCTATTTTTCCTCAGGATGGTTTTGTATTCATCCGTCTGTCCACCGAGGGTTGGCATGGAGCATTATTTTTGTCGCGCTAGTCGGGCCATTGCTCTACATCGACACAATGTTTATTCATGTCGATGCGCAAGGCGCGATTGCCATGTTGATGTTTCCTATTATTCAGACATGCCTTGCTCTGTTTGCTACCATTGCAGGTTTTGTATGGCAATGGCGTATTAACCACGCGGTCAGGTTGGTTCAACAGACCGAACGGGAAATTCACTAAACGCTTCTGCGCCAGCAGGTGTATCGCGAATGAAAAAATCTATTGTCCCTATTCTTAAAAAGTTTTTATTGTCAGTGTTATCATTTATATTTTGATTATAATGCTGCAAAGATCGGATTCAAAAACGTTAGCTACTGCCAGGGAAGTCGATTTCTTGATAGCACAATATGTGGAGATAAGTAGCCAGCCCCAACCTCCGCCAAATCACATGAGCGCATCCCGGGTTTATCAGTAGATATAGATGACAGCTACAGAAATAGGTGGAAAGTACACAGATTGGAAGATTTCAATTCATCACCGGAAACGTCTTTTGAGGATGTGAAATCGGTAATCGCCAGAGCTATAGAGACTGTTAGTAATAAATTACGCGCAACAAGCCTGTCAACCGTACACCAATGATCTCACGCCGATTTCCGCAAATCGCCAGGGCCTATTAAATCAAATAGTTACCAGGAATAGGTGACCGGTCCCGCCTTTATCCAGAATTAAAATGGTGCTTTCCCACTTAAGATATGCTCAAATAGTAATCAATGCTGCTTATCGGGCACGGGCCGTGGCCGGAAGAACGCGTTGCACTGCTTATGCATATATCCTTAGTGAATATAAGTATAACGGCTGCAGGTACTGACAACCGGCCGTTGCAGCCCGTTGCCGGCGTCATTGCGGCCAGGGTCACCAGAGCGGTGCCACGGCGCACGATTTCACAGCATTGCTGACGATCATCAAGTGGGTCACTTGGTGAGCTTTGCCGTTAACTCAACATTTACTCTTTGTGCGGAGGTACGCTTTGGGCATAGACACACAAGGGATTAGCCTGGGTCATGAAGACATCATGTGTCTGGCCAAGGCCCCGTCGGCGGTATTTATGCTGGTGGCCGCCGCCGATGGCAAGATCGATGACAAGGAACTGCAGGCGTTCATTAACATCATCCGCGAAGACGAATACAAAATCTTGCTGTCCGCGATCTATGCCGCCAATTCATCACCGCCGGAAATGCTCGAACAAATGCAATCGGAGGGCGGCAATATTGTGGATTTGCTCGTCCGGCTCAATGCCATTCTCAATGTTGGTTTTTCCGCTGACATAGCGCTCGGCTATAAGGTCGCTTTATTCAAGTTTGCCCGAGGTATTGCTGAATTCGCCGGAGGGTTTTCCAGTTATGACTCCAGCACGCGGCCCGAGGAAAAAGCAGCGTTGTTGCTGATTTTTCATTTACTGGAACTGCGTAAGCTGGGATATTCCTGAATACGGGTGCGCGTCCCTGAGCAGGCGGGAGCAGTGCGACGCATAGCGCCGGATGCGTTGTTGCCCGCCACTGGCCAGTTACCGGCCACGCGTTCGGTGTGATGAGTTCCGGCCTCACGTCATTTTTTTAGTATCCCACGCCAGTCTGTGATGTCATGCGAATTCATCGTTCTGCGTAATTCTCACAGTACCCACAAAGTTACGATTTGAGTAAATTGAGAGATGGATATATGCGTACGGGGACATTTCCCATGCGTCGTGCATGATTTGGCGATTTTCCAGATTGGACATGGGATGACGGCTTGTTGGAAACGTTAGCGGAACGGTACAAGGGTGCGCGCCATGAAATTATTCATAAGCATCTGTCGTGTGTTGTTCCTGGCGTCCGGCGTGTTGGCGGGGGCGGTGTGTTACGGACAGGCCTCTGACTCCACGGCGAACGATCTTTGTTTCTGGATTGGTGATACGGGTCCCGCCGGTCCGGTGGTCTCCGGTCCCCACCAGTATCCATTCATCTGCACCACGGTTGAAAACGGTCTTGGCCAGCCACGCGTGGATAATCAGGCGGGTGTGGGTAATGCCGTGTTTCCCGAAATCAAGGGCGTGCCGGACTATAACGCCGAGCCGGTCGGTTACAGTGCGCAGTGCGGGCTTGCGACGCGAGTGGAATATTTTTACTACAGCACGAACTCCAGAAAGTTTGTGAAGTTACCGGCACCCACCGAAGTACCGCCGGATGTTGCGATCATCAAGCCTGACGGCAAGCCGATGAAATTTGTAGTTCGGCTCGAGCGCGGCACCATTAATCGGTTTATCTACAGCGTCGCCATGCTGGCGCCGTTCGCGGAATCCCTGGCCCGTCCCGACACACTCGACAATTCCGCATGGAACCGAAGGCTCGTCTACAAATTCCAGGGCGGTGTCGGTATGGGGCGTTGGCAGGGAGGTTTCGGCCTCGGTAAACACGATGCGCTCTATTATGAGGCGCTGGAGCGCGGTTATGCCGTAGCTTATTCCACGGGTAACCGCACCGGCACCCATTACAATTTGACGCTGGCCCAGGAAACCGCGTTCATGGTGAAAGGCCATTTTGTTGCGGTTTACGGTCAACCTGAGTATACCGTAGGCATCGGTGGGTCCGGCGGCGCTGTGCAGCAGTACGTTCTCGGTCAGAACAGTCATCAGATCATCGATGCCGCGATCGCGCAAATGTCCTATCCCGACATGGTCACGCAAACGATCTATGTTGCCGATTGCGAGTTGTTGGAGCGCTATTTCGATGAGGAATACTCCCGGAATCCGGCGTCCCGATGGGGGCGCTGGACGGAGCGTTCCTTGATAGAAGGCATGGCGGCCAATAATCTGGTGTACAAGATGCCTTGGAGTTTGAGTCCCCATGCGCCGTCACCGGGGTCCAGTGAATGTGTCAACGGCTGGCGCGGTCAGGTACCGGCGCTGTTCAACCCGCGCTGGACTTACCCGCAATATCAAACGGCCCTGGACCTCTATCGCTATCCTCCACAGCTTGCCGCTAGCACTCAATGGACCTACTGGAACGATCTTGGGAATATCTATCCTCAGGACGAACAGGGTATCGCGCCGAATTCCTGGGACAATGTGGGCGTGCAGTATGGTCTGCGTGCCTTGCTTTCAGGCGCCATCGACCAACAGGAGTTTCTGGAAATCAATGCCTGCGTGGGCGGTTGGAAGGCGCCCCAGGATATGGCCATCGGCAGTTATCCATGGCGCTTTGATGCGGACCCGTCAATCGTCGATCCCTGGGACAAATTCAATATGAATTTGAGCGCGTCGTGCCGATCCGGGCAGCCTGCGGCACGTACTGCCGGAAGTATTCAAGCGATGCGGGCGGCGTATGCGTCGGGGCAGGTATTCCTCGGCAACCTGACGATTCCGGTGATCGATGTGCGCTGGTATCTGGATCCCGTGTTGGATCTGCACCACGCATTGGGGTCGTTTTCGGCACGGGCACGGATAACTAACTTTTTAGGGCATGCGGACAATCAGCTCATTTGGGTGGTGGCGTGCAGTCATCTTGATGTCGCGCATGGGAAGAAAAAATGTGACTATAACCCGAGCGGAGAGGCTTTGGATCTGGTCGCGCAGTGGTTGCATGGCAAGGCTGCCAACGGTGTCCGTGTCAATCCGGTCGACAAACCACCGACAGCGACGGATCGGTGTTATGCCGCGGATGGTGCGATCCTGTACGCCGGCGCTAAGGTGTGGAACGGTATTCTGGATGACAAGCCCGCGGGTTCCTGTACCAAGGAGTTTCCCGTGTATGCGACGGCACGGATTGTCGCCGGCGACAGCATGCGTGGCGACGTGTTTAAATGCGCGCTGCAATCCATCGATGATGCGATTGCGCGTGGCGTTTATGGCGGGGTTAGATTTGATTCGCGGCAACTGGCCTGGCTCGCCAAGATATTTCCCACCGGCGTTTGCGATTATCAAAAACCGGACCAGGGCAAGCCTGCCGAGGTGCTGCTCGGTTCACGCCATACGCCAGCCCCGGCGCCAGGGGATCAGGAAACCGCTCGTAAATAACTATTATTGAAATACAGCTCAATCAGCAGGTAGTTGGTGCCTTCGCTGACCACGATGGCGGAGTTCTGCGGTGGCAGGATCAGGCTGCCGGCGGGCAGGTTCAGCAACAAATCATCGAATGTAAAGTGCAGATGCCGGGTTTCAGGGTCGGTGAAACAGCCGGACAGGGCATCACCATGTTTCATCAGCGCAAGCAAATTCGTGATTCTGTCCCGGAACTGATCATAAGAAGGCTTTTTTGCGTAACCAATGGCGAACAGCAGCTCCATGGTCTGCGGGCCGGATTTTTCGCGGGCGCATCTGCCTACGGACACCGATGAGACACTATCAAGGTATGCGAACATATCCGGCAAGTCCGGGTGTTCCAAAAGCTGAAGCAAGGTTTTCTCGATCAGCGATAGGCATCTTCGGGCATAGCTAGGCTCGATATGATGCAGCGCAGGTACGGATTTCATGCAGGTATGCGTAGTCCATTTTGTAACTGATGTGGGTATTGTCGGACGCTGGCACGCGTGCATTAGCGGCGGCGGGTGGAACTTATTGGATTGGTGAAATAGTTCACTGAAGCGGTGGGTTGACGCCGTGTAAATCCCCCGATTAACAGGTTTTTGTTATACCCGGGGCGTCTTTAAATATTGAATTATATGCTAAAAATTCACTGCCCGAGGTGGTAGCGGAGTGGCGACCTGCAGGTGGCGGCAGTAGCAATGGAAAATTCGGCTTTGACCCTTTAAAGATGATGGATGACCCGCCGATAATGTAGGGTGAAGCAAATTTTTGCTACATCTATACAATGCCAACAAGCCGGATGAAAGGTCATGGCCCAAACTACTTACAATGTCATCGTGACCGGGAAAATTCTCGACAATTTTAACCCGGATCAAGTTGTGCAAGCCGCTACCAAGTTGTTTAAGTGCAGCGAGGAGAAGGTGCGCGCAATGTTTTCCGGCAAAGCCTTTCCTCTGAAAAAGCAAATTGATAAATCGACCGCGGAAAAATATGTTCAGCAACTGTTGAAGGTGGGAATCGGCAGCCGTGTTGATGAGGTGCGGGAGGCGGCGCAGGAGTCATGGTTGTCGCTGGAACCAAAAGCAGATGCGCCACCGGAATCCACGCCTCATGCCGCACCAACGCCGCAGGCGGTAGCACAGGGTAAAGTTGCGGCGAAGCCCGCCCTCAGCGCTCATGGGTCCGGCGCGGAGCCGGTGGTCGACCGTTCCAAATTTCAGACGGCGGCGCAACCGGAAGAGGACGAAGTCAGCGACGAATTCGATGATTTGATGGACTATGTGCGGGATAATGTCGATTTCTACCGCGCCGGTTTCCGCGATATTTACGACAACGACGGCAAATACAAGCCGCAGTGGCACTGGGGCGCATGCATCGTGACCATGCCCTGGTTGCTGCACCGCAAGCTCTATGCACTGGTGCCGTTCTATCTGGTGTCGACTATAGCGCTCGGATTATTGCCGTTTCCGCGTCTGCTTTCTCTGGTGCTGGTGTTCGTGTTGCCCGGACTGTTTGGGAATTATATTTACTATCTCTTTGCCAGGAAGCGTATTCTTACGGTTTCCGGGCAGGACATGGCGCGTCGTTCGGAGCTCGAACGACGCGGCGGTACCAACTCCATGGCAACCACTATCGGATTGAGCATTGGTGTGCTGTTTGTCATCGGCATGCTGCAACTGGCATTCATGGCGTCTTTTGTCAAATCCAAGGATATCGGCAGCGCGCTGGATCAAATGCGGGAAACCCAGAAAACCATGGAACAATTGACCGACGACAATGAAAAGGCCACCATGGCGAGCATGATGATGCTTAAGGCGATGTACGGCCTGCGGGTGGCGACAGCGTCAGGCCACGCACCGCAGACCGACAATATCGCTGATTTGACGAAGTTTCTGGGTCTGGAAGAAGACGCGATCAAGGACGCCTGGGGCAATGTCATGGCGCTGCAAGTTGAAGGTGATGCCCTATTGTTGCATTCGGCGGGTATCGATGCGGCGTTTGATACCAAGGATGATCTCACCTATAAGATAAGCAAATAATTTCAGGCGACCGGCTTGCCGTCCCTGTTTGTCTATTCTTTGCGCGGTGCCATTCCCTGGCTTTTACCGGGTTGCTGCATATAGCACCGGATTTTAACCGAGGAAAATTGACCACTGACCGGAAACTCGGCGTAGAATATAAAGGAAATCTATGCACTGTTCAGTATGGCCGCCAAACCCAGTATTAAGACAATTACTGTCAGAAACCTTGTCAACTTCCTGTTGATGCTCGCTATTCTGTTGTTATCGATCACCGGCTATAACTTCCGCAGTCTGTCAAAATCCGCGCTCGAGAACCAGGCATTGGCCCATGCGGATCTGGTACGCGCGGGGCTCACCGCCCAAATGAAGGCCGGCGTGATGGATAAACGGGATTATTATCTCGAGGAAATTCGTCGACTGCACCAGGTAAGTGGTCTGCGCGTGATTCGCGGGGACCGGGTGACCGGCCAGTACGGACCCGGCAAGGATGTGGAAATGCCCGTGGATGCTTTGGCCAGACGCGCGCTCACCAGCATGCAACCGGTGTACTTGCTGGATGAATTTACCTGGCACCCCCGGATTCGGGTGATCGTGCCCTACGTGGCCAGCGCGGAAGGTTCTCTGAACTGTCTTGCGTGTCACCAGGTGCCGGAAGGGTCGGTGCTCGGTGCCGTGGACATTGAACTGGATGTGACCGACTATCGCAATCATTCCCTTATGGTGCTGGCGATTATCGTCGCGGTGTCCTTCCTGTTCCTGCTGTTGATTCTGTTCAATACGTCCCGCACCATACAGCGTTACGTGCAGGCGCCGCTGGAATCATTGATCGCCAATGCCACTCTGGCCTATCAACAACAACGGCCATTGCGCGCGGAAGAATTCCAAACCCAGGAGTTCGCGCATGTCGCGGAGGAAATCAATCTTTTTAACCGGGAGATCGTCGCGCACCAGGAGATGTTGCGTGACAAGAATCTGGAACTGGAAGCGCTGAACGACGAAATCGAGAGTACCCTGCGGGAAACCGTTTACACCATGGGTGTGATCGAGGCGCAGCGTTCCCGGGAAACCCGTCATCACACTAAACGGGTGTCGCTTTACAGCGCGCAATTGGCTCGGGCCTACGGCCTGGACGAGGATATGGTGGTGCTGGTGTCCGCAGCGGCGCCGTTGCACGATATCGGCAAGCTGGGTATCGAGGACAGTATCTTGCACAAGCAGGGCCTGCTGAGCGTGGACGAACGCCTGCGCATGAGCAACCATCCCCGTATGGGGTATGACATGCTGCACCATTCGCAACGGGATCTGTTGCAGGCGGCGGCAATCATCGCATTACAGCATCATGAAAAATGGGATGGCAGCGGTTATCCCCAGGAACTCAAGGGCATGAATATTCATCCGTACGCGCGTATTGTCGCCTTGGCGGATGTTTTTGACGCGCTCATTTCCGAGCGCGTCTACAAGGAGTCCTGGGATCTGGAACGGGTGATCGACTGGATTCAGCAGGAGCGGGGCAGTCATTTTGAACCGGCTATGGTGGACGCCTTTATGCGCAGTGTCGATGAATTCGCCATGATCATGAAGAAATTTCCCGGCAGCGGCGATGGCATGGCGTCGGAAGGCGTCATACCGCCAGAAAGTTCTTGATCAGCCGCTCGTCCAGCTCATCGATTGCGCCCCCGGCCACGTTACGGCCTTTATCCATGATACAAAACCGGTTGGCGACACGCCGGGCAAAGGGTAATTTCTGCTCTACCAGCAATACGGTGATTTTTTCCTCCTGATTCAAGCGTGTGATGATGTCGCCGATTTCGCGCACGATGTTGGGTTGGATGCCCTCGGTGGGTTCATCCAATAACAAAATGCGCGGCGCTATGGCCAGGGCGCGACCGATGGCAAGTTGTTGTTGCTGGCCACCGGAAAGATCACCGCCGCGCCGGCGTAACATTTGCTTCAACACCGGGAACAGTTCAAAAATACGTTCGGGAATTTCCCTGGCGCCGTCCTGGCGCGCCGGCAAACCGATGCGCAGGTTTTCCTCCACCGACAGCAACGGAAATATTTCCCGACCCTGGGGTACGAACCCGATGCCCAGGTAGGCGCGTTGTTCCGCGCGCTTGCCGGCAAGGTCGGTGTCGCCGAACAGAATGCGGCCCGACTGGCTGGGCAGCAGGCCCATGATGGTTTTGAGCAGCGTGGTTTTACCCACGCCATTGCGTCCCATCAGGCAAGTGCAGGAGCCGGGTTCAACGCTCAGGCTTAAGTCCCACAGCGTGTGGCTTTCGCCGTAGAACTGATGTAAATTTTCAATGGTTAACATGCTTATTCACCCAAATAGACTTCGATGACCTGTTGATTGTTCTGTACCTCGTCCATGGTGCCTTCGGCGAGCACACTGCCCTCATGCAGCACCGTTACCTTGCGCGCGATGGAGCGTACGAAATCCATGTCATGTTCCACTACGACCACGGAATGCTTGCCGGCCAGATCGGTGAGCAATTGCGCCGTTTGGTCCATCTCCTGATGGGTCATGCCCGCAACCGGTTCGTCCACCAGTAATAATCGCGGGTCCTGCATCAACAGCATGCCGATTTCCAGCCATTGTTTCTGGCCATGGGACAATAATGCCGCGCGCTCACGAACATGCATCTGCAGGCCGATGGTTTCCAGCACTTCATCGATCTTCAGGCGCTGTGCCGCGGTGATATGCGCCGCCAGCGACGGCCATACGCGACGGTCCGCTTGCATCGCCAGCTCCAGATTTTCAAACACCGAGTGGAACGGAAACACCGTTGGTTTTTGAAACTTTCGGCCAATGCCGGCGGTGGCGATATCGGTTTCCGACATGCGCGACAAATCCATGGTCTGGCCGAAGAATGCGCTGCCGGTGTCGGGGCGGGTTTTTCCGGTGATGACATCCATCATGGTGGTCTTGCCGGCGCCGTTGGGGCCGATGATGCAGCGCAATTCTCCGGCGTCGATGTACAGCGTCAGGTCATTGAGCGCCTTGAAACCATCAAAACTGACGCTGATGTTTTCCAGGTACAGGATCGTGCCGTGACTGATGTCGACTACACCTGGCACGACCGTGTGACCGAGCCCCTGAAAAGGAAAACGGTGCTCGGCCACGAAATCGAACACGCGATCACGGCGCATGGTCTGCCGCAGGTTTTGCAAAGCATGGTCGAGCGGTTTCATGCGGTAGCTTCCTTGCGGTTGCGGCGTTGCTGGATCAAGCCAACCAGACCGTTCGGCAACAACACCGTCACGATAACAAACAGCGCGCCCAGGGCGAACAACCACACCTCCGGTAACACCGCGGTAAACCAGGTCTTGGCGTAATTCACCACAAACGCGCCACCGATGGCGCCATACAGGGTGGCACGTCCGCCGACGGCTACCCATACCACCATTTCTATCGAGTTCAACGGTGAAAATTCACCGGGATTAATGATGCCGACCTGTGGCACGTACAAGGCGCCGGCAATGCCCGCCAATACGGCAGCAAAGGTAAACAGCCATAGTTTGTAATTTTCCACCTTGTAGCCGATGAAACGGGCGCGATCTTCCGCATCACGCACCGCGATGATGATGCGTCCGAATTTCGAAGTCACCAGGTAACGACTGAAGGCGTAAGCCGATGCGAGTAGCGCGGCGGATATCAGAAACAAGGCAATACGCGTGCCGTCGAGCTGCAGGTTAAAGCCCATGAGATCCTTGAAATCGGTCAATCCATTGTTGCCGCCGAAGCCCATTTCATTGCGAAAAAACGCCAGCATCAGCGCGAACGTCAAGGCCTGGGTGATGATCGACAGGTACACGCCGGTGACCCGCGAACGAAAGGCGAACCAGCCGAACACCAACGCCAGCAGACCCGGCACCACCATGATCATCAACGCTGTGAACCAGAAATAATCGAAACCCAGCCAGTACCAGGGTAATTCCTGCCAGTTTAAAAACACCATGAAGTCCGGCAATTCGGCGTTGCCGTACACCCCACGCTCCCCGATCTGGCGCATCAGATACATGCCCATGGCATAACCGCCGAGAGCAAAAAAAGCGCCATGCCCGAGGCTGAGAATACCGCAATACCCCCAGACCAGGTCCAGGGACAAAGCGAGCAGGGCATAGCAGAGGTATTTTCCGAGCAAGGTGACCGTGTAGGTGGACACGTGGATGGGGTTGTCGGCATCGGTGCCGAGATTGAGGATCGGCACCAGTACCATTACCGCGAGCAATATACCGAGAAAGATGCGGCCGCCACGATCTTCACGCGGCAGGGCAAGCAGGGACTGCGGCATGGTGTGTTTTTTACTCATATCAATTCTCCACCGCCCGGCCTTTTTGCGGAAACAGGCCGCGCGGACGTTTTTGAATAAAAAGTATGATAAATGCCAGGACGATGATCTTGGCCAGTACCGCGCCGGACCATGGTTCCATGAATTTGTTGATAACGCCCAGACTCATGGCGCCGACCAGGGTGCCCCACAGATTTCCGACGCCACCGAACACCACGACCATGAAGGAATCGATGATATAGTCCTGACCCAGATTGGGGCCGACATTGGTGAGCTGGCTCAAGGCCACACCGGCAATGCCGGCGATGCCGGAACCGAGCCCGAACGTAAGCGCATCCACCCAGTCGGAACGCACTCCCATGGCGCGGGCCATGGCGCGATTCTGGGACACGGCGCGTACCTGCAAACCGAGCCGGGTCTTTTTCAGGATCAGCACCAGGGCGGCGAATACCGCCAGAGCGAACAGCAGTATATAGAGGCGGTTATAGGTAATGCTGATCAGACTGTTGATCTCCCAAGAGCCGCTCATCCACGAGGGCGTTTCCACGCTGCGATTGAGCGGAGAAAAAACACTGCGTACCAGTTGTTGTAAAATCAGGCTGATGCCAAAGGTGGCCAGCAGCGTTTCCAGAGGGCGGCCATAAAGCAGGCGGATTACGCCGCGTTCGATGGCGATGCCGATGGCGCCGGTTACCAGAAAAGCGGCGGGTATCGCCACAAACAGCGACAGGTCGATATGGTTCGGCATCAACAATTGCACGACATACGTGGTATAGGCGCCGAGCATCATCAGTTCGCCATGGGCCATATTGATCACACCCATGACGCCGAAGGTGATGGCCAGGCCGATAGCCGCCAGTAACAGTACCGAACCCAGGCTCAGGCCGAAAAACACCGTTTCCGCGAATCCATAGAGTTTGGTGCGGGCTTCAATGTCTTTTAATGCCTGCTGTGCAGCGCGCAGGATCTCGGGGTCGGTTTCCAGGAATTTACCAGCGGGGTCCTTTTCCAGTAACGCAATGATGCGGCGCTTGCCTTCCGGGTGATTGCTGTCGCTTAAAATCGTTATCGACTGCAGCCGCTGTTGCTTGTCGTCGGCGTTGATCCGGGCCATGGCGATGCCGATGTCGATAAACGCCACTACCTTTTTGTCCAACTCCAGTGCCCGGCGCTCCTGCAGCAGAGTGACGAGATCCGGGTCGATGTGATCGAGCAGTTCCTGCACGGCGCTGATGCGCACCGCCGTGTCGGGGTGCGCCAGGCTGAGCTGGGCGATAGCGCTGCGCAGTTTGCCGCGCAACTTGTTATTGATGGTGATTTTCTTGTAGCTGGTTTTATCAACTCCAGCGGTGACGGCGCCGGTGAGTGCGTCGGTGGCGGCGATTGTGCCGTCACTTTCTGTGAGCATGTAGATTTGCGAATCGTTCTCGCGGCTGGACAAATCACCGCTAAGCAGGGCTTTGAGGATCGGCAGTACGCGTTCGTCGCCCAGGGTCAACAACTGAGCAATGACGTCCTCCTTGTCTTGAAAGGAGCCGGCCTGCAGTCCGGTCAGGGCCTGTGATAGAGTTATCGATGTTGCCGTTTCGCTCGCCACGGCATCGGCGTCGGCGGTTGCCGCTTGACCGTGTGCCAGAAGCGCGGCAGTCAATATTGCCGCCAAAGCGCCGAGCTTGCCGGGAAGAAATAAACTCATGATTATATTTTCCTGATGTTGCAACCGAATCATGACCGTAAATCAGACCGTAACAGCGGTGCGCGGGCTGCCTGCCAGAGTGAAATAGCGCGGTCGGATATGGGTCGATGAGAAATGTGGGTGAGGCAGACCCTCACCCACAGGCGCCGGTTCAGTAATTCTGGCCGGAACACTTTTTAGTTTTGTTGTTGTAATTTCCGCAATTAATGGGGTCTACCCAGCTGGCGACAATGTCTTTGCTGCCTTCCAGAAAATCGGACCATGCATCTCCGACTACCAGACCGTCGGTTTTCCACACGGTTTCGAATTGACCGTTTTCCTGAATTTCACCGATCAGTACCGGCTTTGAAAGATGATGGTTTTCATTCATCAGCGCCATGCCACCGGTCAGGTTAGGCGCGGTGATACCGATCATGGCTTTGGCGACCGCGTCGGTGGCAGTGGTGCCGGCTTTGGTGACCGCCTTTACCCACATGTTGAATCCGATATAGGTTGCTTCCATGGGATCATTGGTGACGCGCTTGTTGTCTTTGGTGTAGGCATGCCATTTTTTGATGAACTCGGCATTGGCCTTGTCGTTGACGCTCATGAAATAGTTCCATGCCGCCAGATGTCCCACCAGTGGCTTGGTGTCGATGCCGGACAACTCTTCTTCGCCCACGGAGAAAGCCACAACGGGGATATTCTCGGCGGAAACACCCTGGTTACCCAGTTCTTTGTAGAAAGGTACATTGGCGTCGCCGTTGATCGTGGAGACAACGGCGGTCTTTACCCCGGTGGAGCCGAACTTCTTGATGTCGGAAACGATGCTCTGCCAGTCGGCGTGACCGAAAGGTGTGTAGTTGATCATGATGTCTTTGTCCTTGACGCCCTTCGCTTTCAAATAGGACTCAAGAATCTTGTTAGTGGTGCGCGGATACACGTAGTCGGTTCCCGCCAGTACCCAGCGTTTCACGCCCACATCTTTCATCAAATAGTCAACCGCCGGGATCGCCTGTTGGTTGGGTGCGGCGCCGGTGTAAAACACGTTCTTGGACGATTCCTCACCTTCGTATTGGACCGGGTAGAACAGTAGACCATTCAACTCTTCGATAACCGGCAGCACTGATTTCCGGGACACGGACGTCCAGCAACCGAATATCACGTTAACCTTGTTTTTGGAAATCAGTTCGCGGGTCTTTTCCGCGAACAACGGCCAGTTGGAGGCAGGGTCCACCACCACGGCTTCCAGTTTCTTGCCCAGCAGTCCGCCCTTCTTATTTTGTTCCTCGACCAGCATCAGGACTGTGTCCTTCAAAGTGGTTTCGCTGATGGCCATGGTGCCGGAAAGTGAATGCAGTACGCCTACCTTAATGGTGTCTGCTGCCGGGGCGGTAAAACTCATGGTCAGCAGTAAAGCGGAAACGCCTGAAGTCAGTATGTTGTTCATGATCCTTCCCTCAAAAACAGTAAAATGATTTAGAATGTCGGTCCCTGGTAAAGGTCGCCCTCCCTGGCGTAGCGTCAAATGCGCCTTGATAAAAGCCTTATTGCAATAAAACTCTCTGCCTATTTAAGCGGTACCGCATAAGCGAACACCACCAACGGATCACCTTCGATGCCGCCATCACCCACCGCATTGCCGCTGGCCATGCTCACGGTGACCGTGGCGTGTTCCGCGAAGCCGTAACTCACATTGAAATCGGTATAGTTGGCGTCACTGGACGCATCGCCATTGCTGTCGACACCATTAGTGAACCCGACATGAAAACCGACTTTGTCCAAGGCATAGTCCAGGCTGAGATAGCTGTAGTCATTTTCAGTGTTCAAATACAGCTTGGCGTTGAGATCAGTCCAGTTCGCGCCGATCATGTATTCGGATGCATCGGAGTCGGCCAGACCGTCATTAGTGTCGATAACGCCGTCGCCATCGGCATCGGATTTGGTTTCCGGGTACATATAGACGTTGTAGGAAACACTAACACCGAAATCACCGAATTTTTTCCCGTAGCCGGCGTACACATCCCACTCATAGCTGCCGGAAGCGCCCTCACTGGAGGCCCAGGTCCCGACAAACGCGCCACTCTCATGGTTGTAGTCCAGGTTGCCGGAGACCGCTGGGCCGGCCTGGCTGAGATCCTGGCCGCGCCACAAATACATGGACGCGATGCTCATGCCGCTGCTGACTTCGGCTTGCGCAGCCAACGGTAAACATAATGCGTTTGCGGTGAACCCCACGGCGGCCAATGTGACCAGTCTGTTTTTAAATTTAGAAGACGTCATTTCATGCTCTCCAAGGTAAGTCAAATATTATGTTTGAATACGTATTCCGAGGTCTGCAAGTTACGTATTTTCAACGACTGCCAAAGCAGAAGCTGTGCCACGATATGAAACGGCTGTAAAAACAATTTATTAGTGACAAGCGCGTGATTCAGGTCGTGACATTCAGACGATTGAGGCACTTTATTGGTGCGCTTATTACTTACCAATGAAAAATTGTGGTGCGCCATTGGTGCATCGGATCGCACTTGCTGAGAGCAACAGCTTCCCTGCGCCGGGCGCATGATCGGGAATAGTTGATTCACTGGTTTACCGCCTTGCTGCGGCTGAGCATGCCCTGGGTGACGATAAAATTGATGATCCCCTCCAGTCCCAAACCGGTTTTTAAATTGCTGAAGATGAAGGGACGAATGCCACGCATGGCACGTGCGTCGCGATCCATGATTTCCAGGGAAGCGCCTACATAAGGCGCCAGGTCGATTTTGTTGATTACCAACAAGTCGGATTTGGTGATGCCCGGCCCGCCCTTGCGCGGTATCTTGTCGCCCGCGGCGACATCGATGACATAAATCGTCAGGTCGGACAATTCAGGACTGAACGTGGCGCTCAGGTTGTCGCCGCCACTTTCCACCAACACCAGATCCAGGTTTGGATATCGACTCTGCAGGGTATCGATGGCCGCCAGATTCATGGATGCGTCTTCGCGAATCGCGGTATGAGGGCAGCCGCCGGTTTCCACACCGATGATGCGTTCAGCATCCAGTGCCGCGTTGCGGGTCAGGAACAGGGCATCCTCCTGGGTATAAATGTCATTGGTGACCACGGCGATCTGGTAACGGTCGCGCATGCTCTTGCACAGGCGATCCACCAGTGCGGTTTTACCGGAACCCACCGGTCCGCCGACACCAATGCGTAGTATGTTTTTGCTCATGTTACGAACCTCCTAGGAGCGAAATAGACGTGAATATTGCGTTTCATGCTGCATGCTGGCCAGGCAGTGTCCGGGCACGCCATAACCCATTGCGTCATCGGTAACCGCAAGACCGCGTACCACGTGTTGCGGGATTTGATCGCTCAATGCGCACAACATCTTCTGGCCGTCGGTTTGCCCCAGGGGTACCAATTTAACAGCGGCGCTAACCTGGTTCTCGCACCAGCTCCACAACAGGCCATGCGCGGCGTCGATTACTGAAATCCGCCAATGGCAGGTGGCCAAAGCAAACATGCAGGCGTAGCTGGTGTCTTGACGGGTTTGCCAGTCAGCCGCCGAAGCTATTTCCAGACTGGTCAATAAGCGCGCCAGTGCTTTGCCCATATTGCCGTCTTCGGCGCGTAGTTCTCCGGTGCCACGGCATGCCAGCAGCCAGGAATTCCAGTATTCGACCTGCGCGATGTCGTGCGCTTGCCAGGCTTGATACAAGCGCAGCAGCGCAGGAATGTCAGTGGCGCAATGGCTGTGCACCATGATGCCGCTGATCCAGTCCAGGGTTTGTTCGCGGTTGGTCACCCAACCCTGATGTACGGCGGATTCCAGGCCCTGTGAATAGGCGAAGGCGCCGACCGGCAACGCCGGACTTACCAGTTGCCACAGGCGCAGGTGTGCGCTGAATTCGGACGGCGGCGCGACATCAATGTTCATGATGGTGTCCATAGGCACCGCTTTCCGGTTCGAACGGCGCCATTTCATGCTGCGCATGCAGGCCGAGATGATGCAGCATATCTTCAAGCACATGATCCTGTTGCAGGCGCAGACAGGTAGCCTCGATTTGCAGCGGTACATGGCGATTACCCAGGTGGTAACAGGCGCGCGCCAGTAACAATGGGTCGTCGCAGCTTACCTTGGCCACGGGTTCGGGTGCGGCGACAATGCGCAGCACGGCGCCATTGGCGCTTTGCAACAAATCTCCATGTCGCAGGCAGGTGCCGCGCTCGAGAATAATGCCGGCGTCACGGCCGTCGTCCAGTTGAATACGCAGCCGGGACTTCTGCCGTTCGTCAAAGGGCAGGGTGGCGGTGGTGGTAACCGCGGCCGCGGTCAGGTGGTGAATACGTGTTTCGAATGTCAACATGCTGGCGTTCGCTTTGTCATGAGTAATGTTTAAAACAGGAAGTAACGTTGCGCGAGCGGCAACACTTGCGCGGGCTCGCAAGTCAGCAGCATACCGTCGGCGCGCACCACGTAAGTTTGCGGGTCAACCTCCATGGTCGGCAGGTAGTCGTTGAGTACCATATCGCGTTTGCTGAGCTGACGCGTGCCGCGTACCGCTGCCAATTTCTTGCGTAACCCCAATTCTTCGCCGATACCGGCCGCCAGCGCGGCCTGCGATACAAAGGTCAGGCAGGTGTGCTGCAGGGCGCCACCGTAAGCGCCGAACATTGGCCGATAATGCACCGGCTGCGGCGTGGGAATGGAGGCATTGGCGTCGCCCATCGGCGCGGCCACGATAAAGCCGCCCTTGATGATGAGTGCAGGCTTGGCGCCGAAAAAAGCGGGTTTCCACAGCACCAGGTCGGCCAGTTTGCCCGTTTGCACGGAACCCACGTGGTCGCTGATGCCGTGCGTAATGGCCGGGTTGATGGTGTATTTGGCGATATAGCGCTTGGCGCGGAAATTGTCATTGCGCTCGGTGTCGGGCGCCAGCGCGCCCCGTTGTTGTTTCATCTTGTGGGCGGTTTGCCAGGTACGGATGATCACTTCACCAACCCGACCCATGGCTTGGGAATCCGAGGCAATCATGCTGAACGCGCCCAAGTCATGCAGAATATCTTCGGCGGCGATGGTTTCGCGCCGGATTCGGGACTCGGCGAAGGCGACATCCTCCGGAATATTGCTGTCCAGGTGATGGCACACCATGAGCATGTCCAGATGTTCGTCGATGGTGTTGACCGTGAACGGGCGCGTTGGATTAGTACTCGACGGCAGCACGTTGGGGGCGCCGCAGGCTTTGATGATATCCGGGGCATGGCCGCCGCCGGCGCCTTCCGTGTGGTAGGTATGAATGACGCGGTCTTTGAACGCCGCCAAGGTGTCCTCCACGAAACCCGATTCATTCAAGGTGTCGGTGTGAATGGCGACCTGCACATCCATGGCGTCGGCTACACTCAGGCAATTATCGATCGCCGCCGGGGTCGTGCCCCAATCTTCATGGAGCTTCAGACCCATGACACCGGCGCGCACTTGCTCTTCCAGCGGTGCGGGCAGGGAGCTGTTACCTTTGCCGAGGAACCCGAAGTTCATCGGCAGCACATCCGCGGCTTGCAGCATGCGGTGAATATTCCACGGGCCCGGCGTGCAGGTGGTGGCATTGGTGCCCGTCGCCGGCCCAGTACCGCCGCCGATCATGGTGGTGATGCCGGACATTAATGCTTCTGCCACTTGCTGCGGACAAATGAAATGAATATGGGCGTCAATGCCGCCGGCGGTGACGATCTGGCCTTCACCGGCAATGATTTCAGTGCCGGCGCCGATGACGATATCCACGCCCGGCTGCACATCGGGATTACCGGCTTTGCCGATCCCGGCAATCTTGCCGTTTTTAATGCCGATATCCGCCTTGATGATGCCCCAGTGATCCAGGATCAAGGCGTTGGTGATGACGGTATCGACGACCGCCGCGGCCAGACGCTGGCTCTGGCCCATGCCGTCGCGGATCACCTTGCCACCACCGAATTTAACTTCTTCGCCATAGCGGGTTTTATCCGCTTCCACTTCGATAATGAGATCCGTATCGCCCAGGCGCACCCGGTCGCCGGTGGTGGGACCGAACATTTCAGCGTAAGCCTGGCGCGTGATTTTAATCGTCATACCGAACTCCTGTTACAACTGCCCCATGATTTTACCCTGGAAGCCGTAAACCCTGTTGGCGCCGTCATAAGCCACCAGTTCCACTTCCCGTTCTTGTCCCGGTTCAAAACGCACCGCGGTACCGGCCGGTATGTTCAAACGCATGCCGCGGCTGGCTGCGCGATCAAATCGCAGTGCGTTATTGCTTTCAAAAAAATGATAGTGCGAGCCGACCTGAATCGGCCGATCACCGGTATTGGCGACCAGCAGGCGGGTGGTGGGGCGACCTGCATTCAATTCGATGTCCTTGTGCTCAATAAAATATTCGCCGGGGATCATGTTGATGCTCCAGAGTCGGGGTAGCCGATGGGATTGTGTACCGTCACCAGTTTGGTGCCATCCGGAAACGTCGCTTCGACTTGAACTTCGGGAATCATCTCGGCGATGCCATCCATGACGTCGTCCCGGGTCAATAGCGTGGCGCCGAAGCTCATCAATGCGGCGACGCTCTGCCCATCGCGGGCGCCTTCCAGAATGGCTGCCGAGAGGTAGGCCACGGCTTCGGGATAGTTCAATTTGAGACCGCGCGCCTTACGCCGCTCCGCGAGCAAGGCTGCGGTAAATAGCATTAATTTGTCTTTTTCCCGGGGGGTGAGTTCCATGCCGTCTACTCCGAATATAAGTGTCTCAGTGCTTGCTTATGTCAACCAGATGCGCGGCGTGCAGGCGGCGCGCGCCAGTAACGCCGGACGCAGGCATTGCCATAATATCTGGAAATTGTGTTGCGCAACGCGGGCACTGGTGCCGAGCGTGCGACAGATCAACAGATCTTCAACCAAGGTTACCTGGCAGGTCAGGGCATGCTCCGCGCATGTATAGCGCAATGCATCGCGCATGCGCGCGTCACCACCGGTAGCGAGCAAAGTGCCGATCACCGGATTGCCGCCCATGCCCCAGAGAGCACGCATGAACGGGGATGCGCCGATAAACAAATTGCGTTCGATCAGCACCGGTGCTCCGTCCCGGTGTAACTCCAAGCTTTGTTGAAAGCTGCCGTGATTGAATGTTTCGCCGCAGGCGGGTCGGCCCAGACAGGTGACTTCCCAGGCGACGCAACGTGCATTGCCGGTAATATTGATTTGCGTGGTCTGACGCGCCAGGCTTCCAGGAAACACGATATTTTCCTGTGGCAACCATTCCAGCGTGGCGCCCGCGGCGACATCGAACACCTGAGTGATACCGGCGGGGGTCCCGTCGCTACGATAAAATTTGCCCGCGGCCGGCGTTGTGACCAGGGCGTGCGCATCACGTCCGACCGTGATATGAATATCCAGCGCATCGCCGCCGGCGATACCGCCGGGCGGGTGCAGCAGATAGCTGTGGCATACGGGTCCTTCCGGATAAAATGACTTTTGTATTGCCAGGGGGCCGCGGTGATGTCGCCGTACCAGAGCAGTGCGCGCGTCGCGCTGTGCGAATTCCAGGTGTAATTCGGCTTGCCAGCGGCGTGGAGTGGACTGGGCGTTCACAGGGCAATTCCCAGGATCATGTACGTACCGGTGACCAGACACAGCAAACCCGTTGCCACGCGCAAGGTAATTGACAAGCGCGGTGATCCCACGCTACTGCGACGCATTTTGCTCAAGAGCAGGCCAAATAACATCATGGCCAGCAGCGTGCCGATACTGAACACGGCGATATACAGCAACGCCAACCAGGGCGCATGTTGATCGGACGTGTCCGCCAGGGCCAGCAGTTGGGTGGAGCCGGCG
>JAHECY010000154.1 GCA_024641505.1 Gammaproteobacteria bacterium | reverse complement strand
GTTCGTAATTTACCTTATTAGGCGAACGTTCGTCTAAATCGCCTTAAGGCTGCAAATGCGCATGTTAACTGAATGGTAGTCAGGAAATAGGCGATATACAACCCTGTTCCGATTGATGGCATTGCGGCTTAAGGTGATTCCTGATGTTGGACATCATTTCATTCAGTCCAACCTACCACTGCTTTACGGTATGACCCAATCCGTATCGGCAATTAATTTTTTACTTTGCGCATCGCTAAAGTGCACGATGTAACCGCCTTTGGAGGCGAAACGCTGGCCGGGGGCCAGACTCAGGCGTGGATAATAGCCGGTGATTAAGCGATGACTTAACATGACTTCGACACGTTCGATGAGATAGTCACGGACAAAACTATCGAGCATGTTATTGAGCGTTTCTGCCAGGATGCCACACGCCAGATACGTGTCGGATTGCACCTGCTCTTTTACCACTGCAATGTGGCTGACCCGGAACCAGCCTAATGGATAGTTCATACGGACCAGACGTTTATCCGGCAGATCATACGGATACGCCATTTTCACAACCGTGCGCCAGGCTGCCGGTAACGGGGCCTGTTCCAATGTTCCGAGCGTACCGGATATATATATAAGAGTAGTCTTGACGGGTTGGGGTGGCAGTGCCGCCAGATCCGCAGGTCGCAGCCACAATACCAGCACGTCATCAGCCCCGATCTGCATTAATGCCTTGGCCATATCAACCTTATTTGGCGCGGCGGATAATTCGCGATTGCTGATCTTCAATCCTGCCAGTTCCGGTGCACTGCGCAACGTCGCGGCCAGCGATTCACCGACATCACCTTTGCGGTAGATCTGCACGATGTGTTTGGGTTTGTGTGTGCTGCTATTTTCCTGCAGGTGATGCGCAATCAGGCTTGCCTCAAGTAATCCGGCGCGCGAGAAGTACACCGAATAAAAATCTTTTTCTGCTACCACGGGTAGCTCTACGTTTGGAAACAAACAGGGCAAGGCTTCCTGTTCACAAAAGCGGTGCACGGGTTCCCAGGTCTTGCCAGCCACGCCGGAGATCACCGCAAACACCGGCTCGGCGATCAGTTTGTCGTGCAATTGTTGTTGCCAACTCTTTGGCGCACCACTGAGTTTCCATACATGTAACTGCCAGCGACGTTTGATGCGGTATTTGATCGCGCGGGAATTGGATTGTATCGGTCGTGCCCCGCCATGTTGAAATTCATTCTTGTCGCTGATGAATTTGTGCATGACTTCCAGCATCGCGTCACGCGCGACCGGGTCTGCATCCGGGGTGATGATGGTGGCGAAATGCAGCACATCCTCGGTAACCCCCGGTTCCGGTTTACTGGTGAGATCGGCAAGATACGTGGTGAGTGATGCCATCGTGGCATCATCAAGATTAAAACGTGGCATCAAATAATTTAACGTGCGCCCGTCGGAATCAACTCCGTCGCGAATCACGCGCGCTAACGTCTCGGGCGTATACGGTGAGCGCTTGATCCGGGTGTTCTGCACATGCGGCAGACTGGTATCGTGAATATTTTTTTCCAGGGGACGAAACAGATATTTGCCGATGATCGGCGGAATGACGATTTGTCCTTCGGTGGTACCCAACCCGCTACGGCGGTGACAATTGACACATGCCGCCGCTTCACCACTGAGAGAGGCGCCACCTTCACGCATTCCCTGCAGCATGCCGCCATTGGGCAGAACACCGTTGCGGTATAACTGCGCGGCGATTGTGGGCGAGGAATTTGCAGCGACAACGTCAGCGGCCTGCACATTGGTCATCGCCAGGAACAATGCAAACCAGTAAAGTTTTCGCACGGTGCCTAGCCTCCGGATGCCGTCAGCTCCTGATAATCCTGCAGCAATTCACTGGCTGTCGGAAAACCATCGATACGCCGCCATGGTTTGCCTGGCGCGGCGCGTACAAATGTCACCGGGTCGTGACTCATTTTATTGCCGCGATACACGTTAAAGGCTGCCTGAATCGCAATACTGGCATCGGCGCTGCCGGTGTAATGATTCCACTCAAGTCCGGCTTTGTAGCGCTTGGCATAATCGCGTAATCGCGCCGGTGTATCTTCTTCAGGATCAATCGATACCGAGACCAGATGGACCTTGTCGCGATTGGCGCCTAGTTTGTTCTGGAATTGGGCAAACAAACTGCTGGAGATCGGACAGATGCCGGTACACGTCGTATAAATAAAATTCACCAGTACCGGACGACCGTCATCGATCTCTGTGGCAAATTGCACGGTCTTGCCGTCATCGCGTATCTGTTTGAGTTGAGGCAGTTCGATCGTGACATCGCTGCGCCTGGCCGTTTGTTTTTGCTCCGCCATGTGACGGTGGTGAGCATGCGGATCGGCCTCGTCGGCTGCACCGGCAGTGGTGCCCAGTATCAAAGCAAAGCACATGACAACAACACGCGGTTTCATCTCAATAACCTCTAATTGGGTTTGGCGAAGTGTTTATCGTCAAATTTGGGATTGAGTGTCACTTTTTCTATATAAATCTTGCCGCCCTTCGCTGCCTTGACACCTTCAATACGGGTTTCGGTGACAAACGGAATCTTCACGCCATTAACCGTTTTGTAGTTGCTCAAGAGTGTCGCCACCAACCGATCTTTGCCGCCTAAGTGACGTATCTCGCCGATTTTCACTTCGAGGAAGGTCTTGGCATCGATCCAGATATAACGGATCTGACCATCTGACAGGGTCACCTTGAGTTTATAGGCTTTCTTGCCATCCACCGGCTCCATACCCAGCACGGCAATCTTGTTACCCTTGGCAGCGTGATTGATCAAATGACCATCCAGCTCCGCCTCGGTCGCGGCCAGCTTTAATTCGCTGTCGGAATACGCTTCAACATCGCGCCGGCCCAGATACGGCCGTACTTTCCAGCCCTTCTCACCGTCATACACCTGCAGTGCTTTTTCGCCCTGGAATTCGATCTCGGTGCGGGTTTTGCGTGGCCGTTGCATGTCCATCGTAAAGGGCACTTGTACCTGCACGCCGGGTTTTTCCTTGTCTTTTTCTGCAGCCAACGCGGCCTGGATGCGTTCCATCCGGGTCAGCGGCCGATGAATTTCATTGGGTGTGGGTGGATCAACTTTCTTCACGGGTTGACCGACATCCATTTTTCCAGTCAGCGTCATGGCTTTGATGGCGTGCCAGGCCTTGACACCGCCACGTGCCGCCAAATGTTTGTCGACGATCTGCGTGGCACTTAAGTCCGCAGCGGCAAGCTTTTTCTCAACCGGTTTTTTGTCGGTCTTGGCGGCCGTTTTGTCGGCCTTGTGTGCCGGATTAACTGTGCTGCTGCTGGCGGCGGCTGGTTTGGTTGCAGGTTCTTCTGCACTGACGGTACCGAGCACGAGCCATAAGGCACTGCACAAACTCACGATGACTGAATGACGTAACATGTATTGAATTCTCCACGTTGATATTACAACTGGCTGAACAATCGGGATCAGTTAACGATGATCCCGTCAGCCCGGAATTTACCGACAATAATACTGACGCGGTTGCCCGGCTTGACGATCTTGCCAGGATTACCGAACACCATGAAATAGGTGCGATTCGCTTCTTGCGCGGCGGTTTGCCGCACTTCACCGACCTTGTCCATCGTGGGGACGGATAAAGTGGCATTACTCGCCTCATCATATAACAACGGCTTTTGGGTTTTATCGGTAAGTAATTTGGATTTTACCGGATCGATGACATGATAACGAAACTCCAGCATTGAACCGGAGGCGATAGGATGCACACCGATGATCTCAATACCCCAGGTCTTGCGGATATAGTCACCTTCGCGGCTTGCCCAATTTCTTGCCGCCTTACCCGGCTTGACTGCGGCTTTACTGGTTGCTGACTTTGCAGCCGATGGTGTCGCGGTTGGTGCGACTTCTGTTGCTACAACGGTAGCGCACATAAAAAAACTGCTCGTGAGTAAACCCACGAGCAGTTTTACGTTCTTCGGTACTACAGAATTCACAATGACCATCCTGTTACTATAGCAGCTTACTGCGAGTTCATAGCGTCTGAGTTCCAGGCCGAGACACCGATTTGCGGTGTCTCGGACCAGTTCGCATATTTGCTATGGCACCCCATACCCATTCAAGCTTGTTGAAGTAATGGTGGTGTTGCCACTTCTTACATTCATTGTGACTTGACCAAATTGGCCTTGACCCGTTGGTGCGAAGTTGATCACGTATGTGCAAGTAGCGGTAGTTAATGCAACCTTGCCACACGTACTGTTCACTGTATCAACGGTATAAGCCGCGTTACCTGTACCTGTCTTCGTGGTGGTTAAACCGCGTGCCTGTGCAACTGTACTTGCTTGCACGTTGAAGGTACGCGCTACGCTCAACCCTACAGTGACATCACCATACGAGTACGCATCTGGATTGATCCATGGCACTGATGTATCGACAGCAACACCCGTACCTGTCAACGCCACCGTTTGCGTACCTACGCCATCAATGATATTGAGGGTGGCGGTACGGTTACCGGTTGCACTCGGTGTGAACCCAACACTGATGACGCAGCTGTTACCGACGGCCAAACTGCCACCGATAGGACAGGTGTTCGTCTGGCTGTAATTAGACAGTGCGGTTCCAGTTAACGTCACATTGGTAAATGCCAGTGCATTCAAGCCCGTATTGGTGACCGTCACAAAACGTGTACCGCTCACCAGATTCAGCTGTTCGTTACCGAACGGCAGGCTCGCAGTACTGATCGTGACCGGGGGCGGAATTTCATCCGCACCAATATCGTAGGCACCATTGGCAGGACGTGTCTGACCATCGACGTCAGTTCCCGGCGCATTGGTGGCACTACCGGCATTGTAAGCGGGCGATGTCGTGCTGCTGAGATGACCATTGCCATTGACCTGCGCCGGATTGGACGGATCAGTCAGTGACAGCGGACCAAATTGCAGATCCACGAAGTTGCCAGACTCATCCAATGCCGCAGCGACATTCAGCTGGAAGTTCGGCAGGAATGGCGTACCGGGTTCAAATGCCAGTCCGGGTTGTACACGTGAACCATTGCAATACTGGCGAACCAGTGCTGGATCGGTGTTGTACTTGTTACCCGTCGTTACATAATTTGCGATCAACGTGGTTAACACCGAGTTGGTGGTATCCAGATGCCGATTGGCTGCAGCGGGTACAACCGGGCTTTGATCACCCACCACGCCCATATCCCAATAGGCAGCACCGTCGACACACTGGCCCGTCGCACCCTGTGGACCAAGCACGGCCGGTTTAACCGCGGCAACTGCATCATTCCAGTTATTCGACGGAATCAGCTTTGCCGTACCGCTGGATATGTCAAAGAAGAACGAACGGTTCTGCCAGATGATGTTGTTTGACATCGCTGGTTTAGAAATCACGTTTGCCGTCTTTTGACCATTATTCATTGGCGCCAGGACCGGTGCTGAGGTCAGCTCTGAGCTGACACCCGCCGGACTGGGCACTGCCGTTGAAGGTCCAGTGTTGACACCGTTCACCATCTGGTTAAACAGATTACCCGTGATACCCATGCTGTCGTTGGACACGATGGTGTTGTTGATGATTTGGCTATTCACCGCATCCATCATCGAGATACCACCACCCGACCAGCCTGCAATGTTGTTAGTAATGATGTTGTTCACCATCCGCACACGCCACCATTGGCCTGCCGCATAGGCAGTATCATCACCATTGACGTTCTGCAGACGCACACCGCCACCGTGGCCAGCGCGGGCAAAGTTACCCTGGATGATGTTGCTATCGACGGTCACGTTACCGGTACCAATTGTGGTGGTACCAATGACTTCACCTTCAATCGCTAAACCACCACCACTTTGTAAGCCGGTCTGATTATAACTTTCGTTAAACAGGATCCAGTTTTTGGAAATGGTGCCGTTATGGCTGTGACCGATATGGCCAATACCACCACCGTCGGAGCTGCTGTAGTTACCGCAAATCCAGTTGCTCGACACGACATAATCATCCGTACC
>JAHECY010000061.1 GCA_024641505.1 Gammaproteobacteria bacterium | reverse complement strand
GTTAGTCTTTCCGGCAGCGGCAGTGATACCTCATTCGCCGTCACCATCAAGGTCGGTGATGGAAACTACGGGCTTAGCGAAACTACCGATCTGGTGGACGCCATTTACACTGTAGGTACAAATGCGCTGATCTCGCAAAATATATCCAGCGGCACCTACGCCATGAAAGGTTCCTCGACGGCGAACGACGGCTCCGTCACCTTCACGGGTACCGGCATGGATGAATACCTGGCCATGTCCCCGTCCTTTAAGGAAAACAGCTACATTCGCAGCTTCTCCGCCACCACCAAATGGAACCTGGCCAATATCTCCGATGAAGATGCCTTGGTAGACGGCGTTATCGAAACCGACACCGATGAAAGCGGCGACGGCACCGGTCTTGTGAACGAGTTTCTGGGCTTCAATAACTTCCATGTCGTCATGACTTACCCGGCTGCCGCCACTTATGATTATTCTACCAATACCTTCAAGGTAGACGGCAAGGTCGTATCCACCCATACCCCAGCGGACACCTGCAATGACGGGTCTTACAACTTCGTCACCAATACCACATTCAACCGGGATGCCGGCGTGTTAACGGCGGGCAAAATGACCATCAACGGCACGACCACCATCGAAGTGGTTGGCAATGATACCCTGGAAGTGACGGTATCCGGCGGTACGCCAGTGCAAGTGACTGAATCGACCATGAACTCGGTGTGCCTCTTGTAACACCCGGGCTTCATCAGCACTAAACGAGGGCGCCTGCGGGCGCCCTTTTTTTACTTTACCGTTACGACCCGGATATAATCACCGACCACCGCATCCATGATGATTCCACTATTCGCTTCCAAAGGCCGACCATGCGCACGATGATACGTTTTTTCGCTACTTGCACCATAGCCTGCGTGCTCAATGCTTGCGGTGCCGATGACCACAAACGCCAGGAGGATGTCGGCCTGCCGAGCGCCGCCGACGCACCCCTGTCCGCGGTATCCGACCTGCAGACCAGCATCAACGCGGCCTATGCCGTGGTCGGCTTTATCGGCGGCAACCAAACCCTGGGCGCGGACATCAGCGTTGATTACGACGCCCTGATCGATGAATTACTGCTGATGAGCGGCGCCAAAGTGACATCCGATAGAGGTATCGGCGCTCTGAACAATTCGGGCAGCGTGCTGCCGGCGCTTATCGGCACCCTGCATCAACTCAACAATCTGGAGGCCAGTGCCCGAACTCAAAGCGCCGCCTCCGGCCAGACCGCCGCAGTGGCCCGGCGCACCCTGTATTGCAACGGCGTGGACGACACTCAAGGCGAGATTCTCCTGGATCTTGCCGACGCCAAACACCAGGGCACGACACGCATCGACTACGTCAATTGTCGCAAACAAATCGGCAGCCAGTACGAAATCACCAATGGCGTTTTACTCTGGCGCGCCAGCGGCACCGCCACTGCATATGGCGCCACGCTCACCAGCGGTGACGGCGATATCGAACCTGAAGACACGGATCTGGTGGTGAGCCACTATGACGGCAGTGACGTGCTGCAATACCAGACCATCTTCAGCACCAGCACCGCCATCAGTTATCGCGTTTCCACCACCGGCAACATCGTGCGTTTCACAATCAATGGTCGTGAACGCTACACCCATGCGCTCCAGGAATATGTGCGTGAAACCGCCTATGACCATTTGGCGGTTACCGCGGTCACCGACTACAGCCAGTTACGCTCTGTGGACATGACGTTGAACGGCGCGTTGGAAAGTTTTCGCGACAACCTGCCCACCGACGGCATCCGGGAATCCGAGGAATATCTGGGATACGTGTCCTACCGCTATGTCAGCACGATAGATGCCACCGATACGACACTGGCCAACGTCTCGATCAGCGGGAAACAGGTATTCACGCACCAGGGGAGTCGCTGCCAGGACGGCGCCTTCCAGATCAGCACCCTGACACCGCTGCAAAGAGTCAATGACGTGCTGACCAATCAGGGTACTTTGCGCATCAACAACAGCGCGCAGGTCGCGGTCATCGGTCTCGACACTCTGCGCGTCACCGCGCCCGGTGGCGATATTTTCGATGCCGCGGAAAATACCTTACGCAGCGCTTGTGCGGTTATCCAATAAATGGCACTGACCGCCGGAAAAGTACCTCCACGGGACAATACCAGCGGATGGCGGGGGTTAGGTGCGCTATTTACCACTTCTCGTTCACTATGGTCGGTGCTAGTGTTAAGTTAAAGCGCACCAACATGGCACAGGCGATTACCTAATTGTAATCGTGGTTAAAGGCTCTTCGAAATATTGCATAATTAACCCATCGCTCAGGATGAGCAATTGGACTCATAACATGCAATTCAGTACCGACTTTCACCGCCGACTTATTGATTCAACAATCTGCTCGGTGCTGTTTTTTTTAGGGTTATGGACCCAAGCGCATGTTGCCTGGGGGAGTGGACCTGAACTCGCTACCGGCCTGTTGCCCGGTTCGGCCGCCACCGGATCGAACATCCAGTTAACGCCGGAAGAACAAACCTGGATCAAGGCCCATCCTAAAATCGTCTTTGCCCTCGACCAGAATTGGGAACCGCTGATCATCAGGAATTCCGATGGCAGCCAGTCGGGCATGGACAGCGATACGGTGGCGCTGCTGAATACGTTGCTGGGCACTCATATCGTGTTGGAAACCGGCAAGTGGCCGGAACTGGTGGCAAAGCTGGAAAAGCGGCAGATCGACGGGCTTTCTTCCTCGGCCGTCCATGCGGAACGCCGCGCGTTCGCGAATTTTACCGATGCCTATACCAGTTTCCAGAAAGTCATCTATGTAAAAAAGGACAATCCCACTCGGATATTCTCGCACGAAGATCTGGCCGGTAAACGGATTGCCTATCAGGAAGGCAACCTCTATGAGGAAAAATCTGTGGATGCCTACCCCGGGGTAATCGCCATTCCGAAGGCAGGACACAAAGAACAATTCGAGGCGCTACTCGCCGGAGAAGTGGACGGCTTCATCGGTGATTTCGCGGTCGAATACCAGCTTGTCAAAGAGTCCATTCCTTACTTCAAACCGGTGCTGCTACTGGAAGGCACCATCAATCTGGTTTTTTCAGTACGTAAAGACTGGCCGGAACTGGTCACCATCATCAACAAAGGTCTGCAGCAAATTTCCCAACAGGAGCGGCAACGCATCAAGGAGCGCTATGTACAAGATGTCGAAAAACGGATCACCACGGGAACCACGATCACACTGACCGATGCCGAGCAAACCTGGCTGGCCGAGCATCACACGGTACGCGCCCGGGTCAGCTATTGGCCGCCCTACATGTTCAAGGAACCGGTGCCTTCAGGCATGTCCGTCGATTATCTCAACGCCGTTGGCAAACGTTTCGGCTTCAAGGTCGAGTTCGTGCCCGACACCATCGGTTGGCCGGCGGCCATTCAAGACGTGATGGGCGCACGACAGCATATCGATTTACTCCTCACCATGAACCGCACTCCGGAACGGGAACAGCAGTTCGCCATGACGGCGGACTACCTTTCCATGCCCTGGGTGATTTATACGCGCAAGGACAGCCCGTTCATCAGTGGCCTGGAGAATTTACGCGGCAAGACCGTGGCGGAAGAAAAGGGCTATGTGATCACGGACATGCTCAGGTCGGGATACCCCACCATCCACATTTTAGACGTGGAGCGTTCGGAAGACGCACTGCAGGCGGTGGCCACCGGCCAGGCGGATGCCTACGTTGGCAACCTGGCCAACGCCAGCTTCCTGATCAAGCAACATGGCCTCGCCAATCTGGTGGTTGCCGCGCCCACCCCCTTCGGCAACCATACGCAGGCAATGGCGGTGCGCGCCGACTGGCCGGCACTGGCCTCTATGATCGACAAGGGCCTCGCCACCATGCCAATGGAAGAGCGTAATGCCATTGGCCAGAAATGGCTCGCCGTGGAAGCCAGGCCCCAAATAGACTACACCCTGGTGTGGCAGATTACCGCTGGCGCGACATTGATTTTTATCGCTTTCTTCTACTGGAACCGCAGGCTGGCCCGGGAAATCACCCACCGGCGGCGGGCCGAGGAACAACTGCGCCACAACGAGGAAAAACTACGCAATCTGTACGAGCTGTCGCCGCTCGGCATCGCACTGACCGATATGCAGGGCCATTACCGGGAATTCAACGAGGCATTCGCAAAGATTTGCGGTTACCCGGCGGCAGACCTGCAGGTGCTGGATTACTGGACACTGACGCCAAGCGAATACGCTGAGCAGGAATCCGCACAATTGGCATCGCTGTCCCGCACCGGGCGCTACGGTCCGTATGAAAAGCAATACCAGCGCAAAGACGGCAGCCGGATTCCCATACGCCTGAACGGCGTGCTGATCATGGGACAGGATGGCGAACAGCTTATCTGGTCGATTGTCGAAGACATCACCGCACAAAAGCAATATGAAGCGGAACTTTACCAAGCCAAGGAATCCGCTGAATCCGCCAACCAGGCCAAAAGCACTTTCCTCGCCAACATGAGTCACGAACTGAGGACGCCGTTGAACGCCATCATCGGCTTCACCTCGCTGGCCTTGCACAATATTGACGATACCAAACTGCGGGACTGGCTGGATAATATTGAACAAGCCTCCCAGCGCCTCCTGGCCCTGATCAATGACATTCTCGACCTCGCTAAAATCGAGGCCGGGCGCCTGACCATCAATGATAATCCCTTCATACTCGGCACCGTTCTGGAAAACCTTCAGAGTTTGATGGGGCAAAAAGTGCGGGAAAAAGGCTTGAAGCTCCACATTGACCTGCCCGACAACCTGTCCGGGCAGACATTTAAGGGCGACACTCTACGTCTCGGCCAGATACTTCTCAACCTCGTCAGTAACGCTGTCAAGTTCACCAGCGCGGGCTCGATCATCGTCAGCGCCCGCATCATCACCAGCCGTCCCGACGAGGTATTGATGCGCTGGGAGGTAAAGGACACCGGCATCGGCATCGCCCCGGAGTTCCAGACGCGCGCGTTCAGCGCATTTGAACAGGCCGATAACTCGTCGACCCGCGCCTACGGCGGCACCGGCCTGGGACTGGCGATCAGCAAGCATCTGGCAAGAATGATGGGCGGCGACATTGGACTGGTAAGCGTCCTGGGACAAGGCAGCACATTCTGGTTCACCGTGCGTCTCGGCAAAACATCAGAAGCGCCCGCAGCAACGGATGCCGGATCATCGGGCGAGCGCATCAAAGCGCGTCATGCCGGAGCGCGCATCTTGCTGGCGGACGACGAGCCATTGAATCGGAAATTCTCCCGCATCCTGCTGGAGAAAATCGACCTGCAAGTGGACCAGGCAACGGACGGCGCCGAGGCGCTGGAATTGGCACGACAGCACCGTTACGCGTTAATCCTGATGGATGTGCAGATGCCCGTTCTCAACGGCATCGACGCCACGCGGGCGATACGCGAAAATTCCCTGAACACTTCCACCCCCATCATCGCCATGACCGCCAATGCCTTTGAGGAGGATCGCCAGAAATGCCTCAGCGCCGGCATGAATGACCATATTAGCAAACCCATCATCCTGCAACGCTTGTTCGCGGCACTGTTACAATGGATGGATAAATAGGAGGTACGCTGGGGAGGCTCATGCGGCATCAGTGCTCCCGGAATGCACCCGTTGCTGCAGATTACATCGCGACAATTCCGTAACCGCCACCTCCTGCCGGGGAGGCGTGCGCATGGAGAGATTATTGTGGCTTGAATTGATCCGGCAGATCGGAACCCTTGCCAAAGAAGAAACTCTGCATTTCCCCTTCCAGAAACTTACGGTGCTGGGGATCGACCGGCGTCAGCCGATTTTCATTGATCAGGATAGTCTGGTGACGCAGCCATTTTTGCCAGCCTTCCTTCGATACGTTTTCAAAAACGCGTTTGCCCAGCTCTCCGGGGTAGGGTTGCCGGTCCAGCCCTTCCGCCTCTTTTTTCAATACCACACATTGCACCATTCGACTCATCTACCTTACTCCTGTTAATTCATTGCGTAGTGTCTGTAATAACCGTGCTACAGGCGCGGCCACGCCCTGACGCCACTCCTCGTCCGCTTTATACCAGATGAAGCGCTCCGGCTCCATGACCGGCGCGGCCGCGCCCGCCTGAAGATGGGCGCGCACCGGCCGCACATCAAGATGGAAATGACTGAACGTATGTCGAAAACCCTGCCATACGGCCAGATCCTCGATACCCGCCGCCAGATGGCGCTGACACCAGCCATCAATGTCCTCTGTATAGGCAAACTCGGGAAAGCTCCACAGACCACCCCATATGCCCGCCGGCGGGCGTTTTTCCAGAAGTATGCGCCCGTGGCGGTCGCTCAGCAGTAAAAAAACTTTCTCCTTTACCGGCAGGATTTTCGCGGCTTTCTTGCCGGGGAAATCCCGCCAATTTCCCTGGGCATGGGCACTACAGCTTGACTGCAATGGACATTGCCCGCACCGGGGATTACTGCGCACGCACACGGTGGCTCCTAAATCCATCATCGCCTGTGTATAGTCCGACACACGGCTCATCGGCGTACAGGACTCCGCCAACCGCCACAGCAACCGTTCCACGGACGGGGTGCCGGGCCAGCCTGCCACTGCCTGGTAACGTGCCAGTACGCGTTTGACATTGCCATCCAGGATCGGCAGACGCATATCGTGGGCCAGGGCTAGAATGGCGCCGGCGGTGGACCGGCCGATACCGGGAAGCGCCATCACCGCCTCCGGCTCACGGGGAAAAACGCCATCATGGGTGGTCATGATCACCGCGGCGGCCTTATGCAGATTTCGGGCGCGGGCGTAATACCCCAACCCTGTCCAATAATGCAGCAGCTCGTCCAAGGGTGCCGCCGCCAGCGTGTCTACCGACGGAAACCGCGCCATAAATCGCAGGTAATAGGGGATCACCGTCGCCACCTGGGTCTGTTGTAACATAATCTCGGAAACCCAGACTCGATAGCATGTCCGATTCTGCTGCCAGGGCAAATCGGTGCGCCCGTGGGCATCAAACCAGGTTAAAACCCGTTCGGCGAAATCATCAGGGGGTGCAGTCGTCATCGTCTGGCAGCATACTAAAATTACCTCCTGAATGGGTTACAATCAGCTCTAAATTCATACTGACAGGCGATATCCCCATGCCCGTTGCCCGGGAACTGGCCATCGATTTTCGTAACAGTGAAGACGCCCAACAAACGGGCAATCTGTATTTAACGACTTACGATAAAAATGATCGCATAAAACGCGCGGTCGGAGCGCTGGTGGTATGCTGGCTTCTGGGCGGCATTCTGGTATTTCCTATCATCCCGATTCTGCACATCTTTCTGGCCGCCATCCTGCTCATAACCGGACCGGTGCTGTTTGCCATACGCATAAAACAGGAGGATATAAAGCATCGAGCACAGGGCACCTGTCCCACCTGCAAAAAAAATATAACGTTAGAGCTGGATAATTCCGACCCGCTACCGCAATGGACCCACTGCCCCGAATGCCATCTTTCGGTACAATTAGTGGCTTTGGCACAACAAGAGGTTTAACATAATGCGAGGCGTGTTTGCAGTATTGGTGGTAAGTGTTTTTGTCATGGCGACCCTTGCCAGCGTGAGTCTGTTTCTGTATCAACTGGGACTCTTCAAGTAAGCCGCGTTGGCCGCGCCCGGAGCAATGATGGAGCGGGTGAGGAGAATCGAACTCCCGTATGCAGCTTGGGAAGCTGCCGTTCTACCATTGAACTACACCCGCAATAGCACTGTAGTATACACATTCCGCCAAAATTCCGCGTCATCGACGTGGCAGACCGGAGGGTCTAGCCGGGACGACTCGCGCGCGAGATCGTCACATTGGCGCATTTTTGTGCCAAAATACGCGTTTCACGGCGCCCACTAGCAGCAGGATCAACAGCGCATGAACATTTACGTTAATGGCGAACCGCGCCAAGTGCCGCAGGATTTTACCGCGGCGCGTCTGCTGACGGAACTGTCGCTGACAGGAAAGCGTATCGCCATCGAAGTTAATCAGGACATCGTGCCCCGCAGCAGCTACCCACAGCTTGTGTTCCAGGACGGGGACCGCGTTGAAATTGTCCAGGCCATTGGCGGCGGTTAAATGCCGCCAGCATCCACTCACTAACCGTAGCAGATCCCCTTATGACTGACGTACACACTGACAAGCCCTTGATCATCGCCGGCAAAACCTATCGGTCGCGCCTGCTTACCGGTACCGGCAAGTACAAGGACATGACTGAAACCCGCTTGGCAACCGAAGCCAGTGGCGCCGAAATCGTGACCGTAGCGGTACGCCGCACCAACATCGGCCAAACCCCCGGCGAGCCCAATATTCTCGAGGTGCTACCGCCCGACCGTTACACTATTCTGCCCAATACCGCCGCCTGTTATACCGCGGAAGATGCGGTACGCACTTGTCGGCTGGCCCGGGAAATGCTCGATGGTCACAATCTGGTAAAACTGGAAGTCATCGGCGACGAGAAAACCCTGTACCCGGACATCACCGCCACCCTGGCGGCAGCGCAACAATTGGTGAAAGAAGGCTTCGACGTCATGGTCTACACCACCGATGACCCGATCATTGCCAAGCGCCTTGAAGAGATCGGCTGCGTGGCGGTGATGCCCCTGGCGGCTCCGATCGGTTCCGGCCTCGGCATCCAGAACCCCTACAATATTCTCACCATTCTGGAAAATGCCAAGGTACCGATCCTGGTCGATGCCGGCGTAGGCACCGCTTCCGACGCCGCCGTGTGCATGGAACTGGGGTGTGACGGAGTATTGATGAATACCGCCATTGCCGGCGCCCGGCAACCGGTACTCATGGCCTCCGCCATGAAAAAAGCCGTGGAAGCCGGTCGTGAAGCCTTTCTGGCGGGCCGCATCCCGCGCAAACGTTACGCCAGTGCTTCCTCCCCGGTGGAAGGCCGGTTCTTTTAACAGATGAGGGGGAGAAAATCCCCCAGTGGCCCCCTCAGCCGTGATTACGCCATGGAAGACCTGACTCCCTTACGCCGCATTCGCAGTTTCGTGCGCCGCGAAGGCCGCATGACACCGGCCCAACGGCGCGCGCTCGACGAACTATGGCCACATTTTGGCTTGACCTGCCAGGGTACCCTCCTGGACTTTCCCGCACTATTCGGCAACACGCACCCGGTGTTTCTGGAGATCGGCTTCGGCATGGGCAACTCATTGGCGCAAATGGCCAAGTCCCAACCGCAGCACAATTTTCTGGGTATCGAAGTACACCGGCCCGGCGTCGGCACGCTGCTCAACCGGCTGCAAGAAGAGCAACTGCCGAATGTCCGGGTGATGGACAGCGATGCGGTGGACATTGTCCACACCTGCATTGGGCCGCGAACCCTGGCCGGCGTGTTAATCTTTTTTCCCGACCCCTGGATGAAAAAACGGCATCATAAACGCCGCTTGGTGCAAGCGCCGCTGATAGCCGCGCTGTGTGACCGTTTACAGCCCGGCGGCATCATTCATCTGGCAACGGACTGGGAAGACTACGCGCAGCACATGCTGGCGGTGATGGAGCAGGTTCCCGGTGTGCGCAACCGGGCCGGGGCAAATTTATATTCCGTCCGCCCCGAATATCGCCCGATCACCAAATACGAAACCCGCGGTCAGCGCCTGGGACATGGCGTCTGGGATCTGATCTACGAACGGACGTAGAATCGAGATATAAGGGTGCGTATTACGCACCGGCTCTTGATCTGGACCTTGATCGGAGCCGCCACCCTGAAAAGCACTTCGTTCAGATCAAAAAGCATGGTGCGTCATACGCACCCTACAGTCAGCGCCACGGCGTTGTATGGAGGCGTATTTACAAGGTCTCGCAGGTTTAAAACACGAGACCCATCATCACCATCAGCACTACCAGGAATAGAATCGTCATGATGCCGCCGGCACGCATGAAATCCGGCACACTGTAACCGCCGGGCCCCATGATCAAGGCATTGACCTGATGCGTAGGAATTAAAAAGGAGTTGGACGTCGCCAGGGCCACGGTCAAGGCGAAGATCGCGGGATCCGCATTGGCCCCGATGGCGATATTTACCGCCAGCGGCACCAGCAACACGGTCGCGCCCACATTGGACATTACCAAGGTAAACATGGTCGCCAGCAGCGCGACCGCTGTTTGAATTACCCAGATCGGCATATGTCCCACCACGGCCAGCGTCTGCTCCGCGATCCACTTCGCGGTACCGGTGGATTCCACCGCCAGCCCCAGTGGAATCAGGGACGCCAGGAGAAACACCGACTTCCAGCTTACCGCCTCATATGCTTCCTCGATACGCAGTACGCCGGTGAGAATCATACCGATCGCGCCGGTCATCAAAGCCAGTGACAGGCGAATATCGGTAAAGATGATCAAACCCAGCGTGATCAGAAAGAATGCCACGGCCCAGCCGATTTTCTCAGGGCGCAATTCCTCATGGGGATACTCGGTGGTGACCACCACGAAATTCCGATCCTGCTCCAGGCGCGCGAGCGCCGCCCAGGTAGTATGCACCACCAGCGTATCCCCGGCCTTAAACGGCATATCCCGGATACTGTCCCCCTCACGCAGGGTCTGGCCGTCACGGTGTAACGCCACCATGGCTATGCCGTAGGTTTTACGCATCCACTGCTCACGGGCGCTCTTGCCGATCAGTTTGGAACTCGGCGGAATTACCAGCTCCGCGATACCCGCTTTGGTCGATGCCAGCACTTCGGTGAAAGTTTCAATATCCTTGCGCAACTGCAAGCCGTAACGTTCGGCGAACGCTTTAACATGACCGGGAGACGCCAGGATGCCCAGCACGGAACCGGACTGAATACCCACGTCCCGGGACAAACTTCCCGGCCCGATGCGCAAATCATCGCTGCCGATCAATGCGGCGATCACGCGTACGCGCCCGATGCTTTCCACATCATCAAATTGCTTGCCGACAATTTCGCTGCCCGCCGGCACCACGACCTCGAACAAGTCATAATCCAGACCATAAACTTCGCTGAAATAATGCATAACGGCATTGCCGGTAGTGCCGTCCAGACGCGCGACGCTGCCAGGCAGCACGTAACGGCCGGCGATCATGAAATACACGATACCGGTGGCGATCATCGCAATCCCGATGGGCGTCACCGAGAACAGCGACCAGGCTGCCATTTGCTGCTCCGGTGGCAAGGCCTGGTTGGAGGTAAGTATCAGGTCGTTCAACAGAATCAGGGGGCTGGAACCCACCATGGTCATAGTGCCGCCCAATATGGCGCAAAATCCCATGGGCATCAGTAAGCGCGACATCGGTAAACCGGAACGCGCGGAGATCCGGGACACTACCGGCAAAAACAATGCCGCCGCCCCCACGTTTTGCATGAAACTGGAAATGAAACCGACAGTACTGGAGATGATCGGAATGATGCGGGTTTCCGTGGTACCACCCACTTTGAGAATAAACGCCGCCACAGTGCTCATGATCCCGGTTTTGTCCAGACCAGCGCCCACAATCATGACGGCGATGATGGATATCACGGCATTGCTGGCAAACCCGTCAAACAGAAATTTGGTATCCACCAGCCCCTGAGTCAAACCCATGAAGGGTGCCAGCACGGACGTCAGCCCCAGCACCACCATTATAGTCACCGCCGCCACATCGACACCGACGATTTCAAAGGCGAACAAATAGATGGTCAGTAGCAGGATGGCGCTGACCCAGGCAATGTCCACAGTGGGAACCAAGGTGGCAACATAAACGGCCAACAGGCCGAATACTCCGCCGGCGATCCATTGTTTGAGTGTTAAACCGGCATAGATACGACTGACGGGGGACGGATTATCATTCTTAATAGCCAAGGTGTTTCCTCCGCGGACAACTGCTCACAACCGGATCAAAACACAATGCTAGCATGACTCGAAGCCGGGAACCAAAGAACCCCGGCACACCATGGAAAACGCGCGCCGGGCGCCGTAGCACCGCTTACCGCCAAGCGACACGCCATGCATGCACGGTAATTGGCGGCATCATCGACGGTGAAGAACCCGACCCGATGCCGGGAGAACACACAGGGTTGCTCCCGGCATGGCATGCCGAGGAAATCCCAGGACCCATGGACTAACTGACAACAAACAGCGGCGGCGTTATCAACCCGCCAACGCTGCGGGTAATACCTCTTCCTTGATCTCAATTTGTTCCAGTCGGTAGCCATGCTGATATATTGCCGTTAACCGCCAGCCTTTTTCCGGGGTAAGATCCAGTTTCTTGCGAATCCGGCTGATGTGCGTATCGACAGTACGCGTATTCAAATTAGCCGAACGTCCCCACACCGACTCCATGATATGGCCACGCGACAGAATACGCCCGGTATGCTTCAACAGGAATACCGCTAAATCATACTCCTTGCCGGTGAGCTCGACTTCCAGCTCATCCACGAACACCTGGCGTTTGGAAGTATCGATGACCACGTTACCGATTCTGGTTACGGTACTGTCGGCACTGGTGTGCGAACGGCGCCCCAGCGCGGCGATACGCGCCAGCATTTCGGTACGCTGCACGGGTTTGATCATGTAATCATCGGCGCCGTTTTCCAGCGCGCTCACAATGTCTTCGGGCTCATGTCGCGCGGTGACAAATAACACTGGAATCATCCAATCGATATGTTCGCGAATCCATGCCAGCACCCGATCGCCGCCGATGTCCGGCAACTGCCAATCGATAATCACTAAATCAAATGAATCATGGGACAGCGCCTTAATACAGTCCTTTCCGGCATGGAACAATTGGGATGTATGGCCACCGTCTTCGAGCCAGATTTTCATCAGCTCACCCTGTTGTGGATCATCTTCGAGTAATGCTATGCGCACTTGGTTTCTCCCGCTAAGTGGTAACCGGTATAAGAAGATCGTACAAATTGGGATTTGCAAATATTTACAGGCATGTATATTTACAAATTCTCGCGGTTAATTCAACAGCAACACACCCTACCCGGTTAATTTAATGGTCACGTTGGTGCGTACCAGGGGGGGATTAAGCGCTCACTCCCAGGTCATCGGCAATCAATAAGACAGGTTTATCATCTCCATAGAAATGTGATAAATATTTACAAAGCAAAAAAAAGGCCGCTTAAAGCGGCCTTTTTTCAGGGTATTACGTATTACCCACTATTTAATGCGTGGCGCCAATTCACCAGCACCATAACGCTTGAACATGACTTCCAATGAAACCGGGTTAATTTTGGCCGCCATGCCAGCGCAACCAAAAGCTTCATAACGTGCTTTACAGATTTCCATCATCCCCTTGGTGGATTCCTTGAGGAATTTCCGCGGATCAAAATTGGATTTGTTGTCGACCAGGTGCTTACGAATCGCACCCGTGGACGCCATCCGTAAATCAGTATCGATATTAACCTTGCGTACACCGTTCTTAATGCCTTCCTGAATTTCCTTAACGGGAACGCCATAAGTTTGACCCATATCACCACCGTAGTTATTGATGATGGCCAGCCATTCCTGCGGCACCGATGACGAACCGTGCATGACCAGGTGAGTATCGGGAATACGGGCATGAATTTGTTTGATGCGGTCAATCGCCAGAATGTCCCCGGTAGGAGGCCGGGTAAACTTGTAGGCTCCGTGACTGGTGCCGATGGCGATGGCAAGCGCATCCACACCGGTTTTCTTCACAAAATCCGCGGCCTGTTCCGGATCCGTCAGCAACTGATCCTTGGAAAGCTTGCCTTCGGCGCCGTGGCCGTCTTCCTCGCCCATCTCACCGGTTTCCAGCGAGCCCAGGCAACCCAATTCACCTTCCACGGAAACACCGCCAGCGTGCGCCATCTCCACTACCCGGCGGGTAACGTCGACGTTATATTCATAACTGGAAGGCGTCTTCATGTCCGCCATCAGGGATCCGTCCATCATCACCGAGCTGAACCCGGACTGAATGGAGCGCAGACATACCGCCGGCTCGGAACCGTGATCCTGGTGCATCACGATCGGGATATGCGGATACATTTCGATGGCCGCGATAATCAGATGGCGCAGAAAAGGCTCGCCCGCATAGGACCGTGCGCCCGCGGAACCCTGCATGATGACCGGGCTGTTGGTGGCATCCGCCGCCTGCATGATGGCGTGCACCTGTTCCATATTATTTACGTTGAACGCCGGCAGGCCATAACCATTTTCCGCCGCGTGATCTAACAATTGACGCATTGATATTAATGCCATAACACTATTCTCCTTACTTATAATCCAAAAACAAACTTGTGGCGTGACTAGGTGGAAGGTTCCACCAGATCACCGACCCTGACAATCTTCATTGCATTGGTGCCACCCATGACACCCATAAAATCACCCTTGGTGATGATCACCAGGTCACCGTCTTGAACTTCGCCGCAACGCAATAACTCACCGATCGCTTCTTTATTGACCTTGGCGTGGTCCGTATGGGCGGTTTCAAAAACCACGGGGTAAACCCCCCGGTATAATGTCACCTTGCGCCGGGTCTTGACGTGCTTGGTCAGCGCATAGATGGGAATACTGGAACTGATGCGGGACATCCACAATGGCGTGGAACCCGATTCCGTCAGCGCGGCGATCGCTTTGACGCCAAGATGATTTGCCGCATACATGGAAGACATGGCAATGGCTTCATCGATACGCTCGAAATGGGTATTCAGGCGATGATCGGATTGCGTGGTGAGACGTTGCTTTTCCGCTTCCAGACAAATGCGCGCCATGGCCGCCACTGCTTTGTCGGGAAAGCTGCCGGTGGCACTTTCCGCCGACAACATTACCGCATCGGTACCGTCAAACACGGAATTGGCCACATCAAACACTTCCGCCCGGGTTGGAATCTGACTGACGATCATCGACTCCATCATTTGCGTGGCGGTGATCACCACCCGGTTCATGGAGCGCGCCAGGGTGATGATATGTTTTTGTACCGGCGGCAATGACGCATCACCGATCTCCACACCCAGATCACCCCGGGCAATCATCACCGCGTCCGATGCGGCAATAATGCTTTCCAAAGAGTCCAACGCTTCGGCACGCTCGATCTTGGCGACAATAGCGGCAGTGCCACCGGCGGCTTGCATCAACTCCCGGGCTTCGTTGACATCCGCCGCGGTGCGAGGAAAGGAGATCGCCACATAGTCCGCATCCAACTCCGCCGCGACCTTGATATCTTCCCGATCCTTATCGGTCAACGCCGCGGCCGATAAACCACCGCCCTGACGATTGATGCCCTTTTTGTCGGACAGCGGACCACCGGTTTCCACCCGACACTGCACCTTGGTGCCGTGCACGGATTCCACCTTCAATACGATACGGCCGTCGTCCAGCAGCAGGATATCGCCGCCGGCCACGTCGTTCGGTAGCTCCTTGTAAGCCACGCCGACGCAGTCCTGGGTGCCGTTCGCGGGATCCATGGCGGTATCGAGCGTAAACACTGCACCTTCCACCAGCTCTATTTTCTTGTCTCGAAAACGATCCAAGCGGATTTTTGGGCCCTGCAGGTCTACCAGAACCCCCACGTGACGCCCCAATTTCGCGGCAGCGGCACGCACCGCCTCCACCCGGCCGCGGTGTTCGGCATGATTACCGTGAGAAAAATTCAGGCGCACCACATCTACGCCTGCTTTCATTACTTTTTCCAGCATTCCGGGCTTGTCCGTCGCCGGGCCCAAGGTTGCCAATATCTTTGTACGACGTTTGGTCATGTAAGCTGTCCGCGCTGTGCTGTGAATATTATTGATTCTTGGCACGCTCTTCCAGAATGGCCACCGCAGGCAGAACTTTACCTTCGAGGAATTCCAGGAAGGCGCCGCCACCGGTGGAAATATAAGACACTTTGTCGGCGATATCGTACTTGGCCACCGCCGCCAGCGTATCCCCGCCGCCGGCAATGGAAAACGCATCGCTGTCCGCGATCGCCATGGACAACGCCTTGGTACCGGCGCCGAATTGATCGAACTCGAATACGCCTACCGGACCGTTCCAGACGATGGTGCCGGCATTTTTCAGGATTTCCGCGAAAACTTTCGAGGTCTGCGGACCGACATCGAAAATCATGTCGTCATCCGTGACATCGGCGACATTTTTCAACGTTGCTTTGGCGGACTCGGCGAATTCCTTGCCGCACACCACGTCGGTGGGCACCGGAATATTTCCGCCGCGGGCCTTGGCCTGCTCCGTGAGTTTCTTGGCTTCGGCAATCAGATCGGGTTCGTACAGGGATTTACCGACATTATTACCGGCGGCGGCGATAAAAGTATTGGCGATGCCACCGCCGACGATCAGCTGGTCCACGATCTTGGACAGGGACTCAAGCACGGTAAGCTTGGTGGAAACCTTGGAACCACCGACGATCGCCACCATCGGACGCTTGGGATTCTTCAGAGCCTTGCCCAGGGCATCCAGCTCAGCGGCCAGCAGCGGGCCGGCACAAGCGACCGGCGCGTATTTCGCCACGCCATGAGTGGAGGCCTGAGCGCGATGCGCGGTACCGAAGGCATCCATCACATAGACATCGCACAGGGCCGCCATCTTGCGCGACAGAGCGTCATCATTCTTGCCTTCACCCTTGTTAAAGCGCACGTTGTCGCACAACGCAACCTCGCCGTTGTTCAGGGTTACGCCGTCCAGCCAATTACGCTCCAGACGTACCGGCTTGCCCAGCAGATCCGCCAGGTGCGCAGCCACCGGCGCCAGCGAGGATTTTTCATCGAATACGCCCTCTTCCGGCCGCCCCAGGTGCGACATGATCATCACCTTGGCCCCCGCCTTAACGGCATGCTCGATGGTCGGCAAGGATGCGCGAATCCGGGTGTCATCGGCCACCTTGCCGTTTTTCAACGGCACATTGAGATCCTGACGAATCAAAACGCGCTTGCCGGCTAAATTCAAATCGGTCATCTTGACTACGGACATATACACATCTCCTGATAAGACTGTTAAAAGAAATTTGGTGAGGCGTCACCTCAACAAATACCTCTCACACCGTCGAAACCGGAAGAAGGCACGGGAGCAATGCTCCCATGCCTTCACCTGCTATCTGACAATGATCATTTCTTAGCAACGTGACGCACGAAACGCATCATGTTGCAGGTGTAGCCGTACTCGTTATCGTACCAGGCAACCAGCTTGACGAAAGTGCCGTCCAAAGCGATACCGGCATCGGCGTCAAAAATCGAGGAGAAGCCGTTACCACGGAAGTCGGTGGAAACCACTTTCTCGTCGGTATACGCCAGAGTCTCGCCGATACCGGGTTTCTTGGTGGCGGCCTTGACTTCGGCGCAGATGTCGGCATAAGACGCGCTTTTTTCCAGCTCCACGGTCAAATCGACAACAGACACATCGGAAGTGGGCACGCGAAAAGCCATGCCGGTCAGCTTGCCATTGAGTTCGGGTAACACCACGCCAACCGCCTTTGCCGCACCGGTGGACGAAGGAATGATGTTTTCCAGGATACCGCGGCCACCACGCCAGTCTTTCTGCGAAGGACCATCAACTGTTTTCTGGGTAGCAGTAGCGGCGTGAACAGTCGTCATCAAACCACGCTTGATACCGAATTTGTCGTTGATAACTTTGGCCAGCGGCGCCAGGCAGTTGGTGGTGCAGGAAGCGGCGGAAACGATCTTCTGACCGGCGTAAGCTTCGTGGTTGACACCATAGACGAACATCGGGGTTTTGTCCTTGGAAGGTGCGGATTGCACGACCTTCTTGGCGCCCGCGGTGATGTGCGCCTGACAGGACTCTTCGGTGAGGAAGAAGCCGGTGCATTCCAGCACGATATCGGCGCCGACGTCACCCCACTTCAGGTCAGCAGGATTGCGTTCCGCGGTCAGACGCACCTTCTTGCCGTCGACGATCAGGTTACCGTTGTCCACGGAAACTTTACCGGCGAAGCGGCCATGCACGGAGTCATATTTCAACATGTACGCCAGGTAATCCGCGTCCAGCAAATCGTTGATCGCTACAACTTCCATGTCGGGGAAGTCTTTCGCGATCGCACGGAATGCCATGCGGCCGATGCGGCCGAAACCGTTAATACCAATTTTGATTGCCATTGTGCCTAATCTCCCATAATAAAAAATAAATCTTTATACCGACCGGTGCGCTAACACCGGCCGTAAATTGTTATATTACGGACATCACCGTCTTGACGACATTCTCTACGGTAAACCCGAAGTGTTTGAACAAATCGCCGGCCGGAGCCGATTCGCCGAAGCGGTTGATGCCAACGACCTTACCGCCGGTACCCACATACTTGTACCAGCCGTCGGTGACACCGGCTTCCACCGCTACCCGCTTAGCGACCGCCTTGGGTAACACGCTTTCACGGTAGGCTTCATCCTGCGCGTCAAACTCATTGGTGCACGGCATGGAAACCACGCGAATCTTCTTGCCCTGTGCGCTCAGCTGCGCCGCGGCATCCGTCGCCAGAGCCACTTCCGAACCGGTGGCGATCAGAATGGCGTCCGGAGTACCGGCGCAATCCTGCAGTACATACCCACCCTTGGCGATATTGGCCAACTGGGTCGCATCCCGTTTCTGGTGCGGCAGGTTCTGGCGCGAGAAGATCAGGGACGAAGGACCGGTGGCACGCTCCACGGCAAATTTCCACGCTACTGCGGATTCCACCGCATCGCAAGGACGCCAGGTGGACATATTAGGGATCAACCGCAGGGTCGCGATCTGCTCGATCGGCTGATGGGTGGGACCGTCTTCACCAAGACCAATGGAGTCATGAGTGTAAACAAAAATGGAACGCACCTTCATCAGTGCCGCCATACGCAAGGCATTACGCGCGTATTCCGAGAAGATCAGGAAAGTACCGCCGAACGGCAGCAGGCCGCCATGCAGGGTGATGCCATTCATGATCGCGGACATGCCAAACTCACGCACGCCATAATGAATATAGTTGCCGTCGGACACGGTATTGGAAATGGCCTTGCTGTCTTTCCAGGTGGTGAGGTTGGACGGTGCCAGGTCGGCGGAGCCACCGACGAATTCCGGCAGCAGTTTCGCCAGACCGGTAATGGCATTCTGCGAAGCCTTACGGGTGGCGATGGTCTCGCCCTTGTCGGCCACGGACTGGACGAAAGCCGCCGCGTCCTTGGACCAGTTGACGGGAAGCTCGCCCTTCATGCGGCGTTCAAATTCCGCAGCCAGCGCCGGATGGGCTTTCTTGTAAGCGGCGAACTTTTCATTCCAGGATTTTTCCGTGGCGGCGCCTTTTTCCTTGGCATTCCAGGCGGCGTAGATGTCGCTCGGAATCTCGAAGGGGGCGTGTTTCCAGCCGATGTTCTCGCGGGTCGCCGCGATTTCCGCGTCGCCCAGCGGCGCACCGTGACAATCGTGGCTGCCGCATAAGTTGGGCGCGCCCCAACCGATGACCGTCTTGCAACAAATCAGCGTGGGCCGGTTATTGACCGACTTGGCTTCATGAATTGCTTTGTTGATGGCATCGCCGTCATGACCGTCGACGCCGCGCACCACGTGCCAACCGTAGGCTTCAAAGCGCTTGGCAGTATCGTCGGTAAACCAGCCTTCCACATGACCGTCGATGGAAATTCCATTGTCGTCCCAGAAGGCGATCAATTTGCCCAGACCCAGCGTACCGGCCAGAGAACACGCTTCATGGGAAATACCTTCCATCATGCAGCCGTCACCCATGAACACATAGGTGTAGTGATCGACGATGTGGTGACCATCGCGGTTGAACTGGCCAGCCAGCATTTTTTCCGCGATCGCCATACCGACGCCATTGGTGATGCCCTGCCCCAGGGGGCCGGTGGTCGTTTCCACGCCGGGCGCATAGCCGTATTCGGGATGACCGGGAGTCCGGGAATGCAGTTGACGGAACTTCTTCAATTCATCGATCGGCAAATCATAGCCGGTCAGATGCACCAGGGAATAAATAAGCATGGAACCGTGACCGTTGGATAATACGAAACGATCGCGGTTGGACCACTTCGGATTGGCCGGATTGTGGCGCATGTGGTCATTCCACAGCACCTCGGCGATATCCGCCATGCCCATGGGTGCGCCGGGATGTCCGGATTTGGCTTTTTGTACCGCGTCCATACTTAGGGCGCGTATGGCATTTGCTAGCTCACGTCGAGAAGGCATGTAACTCTCCTATTGGTTCTTGTCTGAATTCATCTACGGTCGCTGCGACCAGGCCGCCCTGCCGTGTAGGGAAATTCTACACCCGCCAAGCAAAAGCTTTTAGCATGATCGAAGCGTGTCTATTATTTAGAACGAGAGTCCAGAATAGCGGGACCGGAGCATGGTACAGACTTCTCTTGATCGTTCGTGCGTCAGAGAACCGGCGCCATTTCCAAGCGATACGCATTGAATCTCCTGCTAAATACCGTATTGCGCGTATTTTAAGAACCCGCAATTTTCCCCTATCTGGCCCCATTCAGCAATAGCGACCACCCGAGATATCGTTGCGATATCGCAAATTAAACGAGAATCAGCCCGGACCCACATGAAATGCAATGACTGTACTCGGGATGCAGCCTTGATCAACAAGCTCCCGAGAGGCTGTCACCCAAACCGTATAAAGAGCACTATAATAAATTAATAATCAAATAGTTAATGACATAATAATTAAAGAAAGCCAAATAAAAGACGCTAATATCTGTGTATCGCACTCATCTACTTTCCTGCATTACCACCACGGAATACTAAATATCGATCAATCGTCAACTTAATAGGGGCAAAGCTAATGAGAAACGATTTCGCTCACCCTGTATATTCTATGAATTTACTGTGGCTAATACTGGCGTTATCACTGAGCTTAGCGCATACCACGGCAATCGCCGATACCTATAACTTCATCGTGCAGCCGGTGCTCCCGCAAAAACGCACGCTGGAAATCTACCAACCCCTTGCCGACTATCTTAGTGAAAAAACCGGTGACCAGATCAACCTGGTGGCAGCGGGAAATTTCCTGGTGTATTGGGAAACTATGAAAAAGAATAATGAATACGACATCATTCTCGATGCAGCGCATTTCACGGATTTTCGCGTACAGAAACTGGGTTACCAAGTGATCGCCAAACTGCCCGACACGGTCAGCTACGCCTTGGTCACCGGAGAAGATTTGCTGATCATAGAGCCCACGGAGCTGGTCGGAAAGAAAGTTGCCACCATGGCGTCTCCCAGCCTCGGCGCCATCCGCCTGGAAAGCATGTTCCCCAACTTGATGCGCCAACCGGTTATCGTGGAAACCAGCGATTCCATGGACGCCATCAACAAACTGAAGGCTGGAGAAGTCGCTGGCGCCATTGTACCCACCCCCATAGTCGGCCAGTTCCCCTCACTCAATACCGTGATCACGTCGGAGGTCGCACCACACATGGGCGTCTCAGTGTCCAAGAAGGTGAAAGCGGAAACCGTGGCCAAACTCAAGCAGGCTTTGGTTGATGCCACCAAAACGCCCGAAGGCCAGAAAATGCTCGGTAAGATCAATTTCCCAGGATTCGTGCCCGCGGACAATACCACTTACGCCGGGAGATCCAAATTACTCGAAGGTGTCTGGGGCTACCAATAACCGGCGTTGACACGGACACCAGTTAGCACACGGTGCCCGCCCTGTCAGCGCGTGTGACCTGCTGCTGGTGGCGCCGAATCCTCGGCAGCGCTGGAATTCTCAAACACGCCGCTTTGCAACAAGTCATCGATCACCCTTTCAATTTTCGACAACTCGATCGGTTTGGACAGATGTGCGACAAAACCGGCCGCCAGCGTTTTATTGATATCCGACTGCGCGGCATTGGCGGTTAAAGCAATAGCGGGAATCGACGCCGTGGCGGAATTTGCCCGCAGCCTGCGCAGCACCTCATAGCCATCCATACCCCCCATGCTGATGTCGATAAGCATCAGATCCGGCAAGTGCGCGGCCGCCAACTCCAGACCCAAAATCGGTGTATGGGCGGCTAATAGATTAATATCCCGCCGACGCCGCAACAGGGTAGCCATCAAACGCATACTGGGGGCATCGTCTTCGATATACAGCACCTGGAAAACGCGTTGTGTCCCACTCGCCGCAGACCGATCACCCCGCGCTGAAATCGGCGGGCCTTCACAGTTGGTCCCGGCCGTGCCCGGCAATATAACGCGAAACACAGCCCCCTCGCCCGCGCGACTTTGCACCTCGATTTCGCCATGCATCAGCTCCACCAGATGCCGGCAAATCACCAGGCCGATTCCGGAACCTTCGATGTTGCTGTTATGACGTCCGAGTCGCTCAAAAGGTTGAAACAATTTGGACATTTCCGCGGTCGTGAATCCGGCGCCGGTATCAGCAACACATATTGCGACATTACCCGGACCGTGCGCCGCCGCCGATACCGTTACCGCACCATCGGCCCGGTTGTACTTGATGCCATTGGCAACCAGGTTCACCAATATTTGCTTGAGCCGAAACATGTCAGCCATAACCTGCACATTGCCGCCCGCCGCTGATTCGTCATGCAACACAATCCCGGATTTGGTTGCCACCGGTTGCAACAACGCCAACGTTTCTGCAACCACCGCAGGCACCGCCACTTCGGTGAGATTCACACTCATGCGGCCACTTTCAATTTGTTCAAGATCCAGCACATTCTCGATGAGACCCAGCAAATGGCGCCCGGATACCGCGATATTGCGCGCAAATTCCTTTTGTTCCGGCACCGAAACAGATCCCGCTTCCGCCTCCAGTAACTGGGCATAACCAATGACCACGTTCAAAGGCGTGCGCAATTCATGACTCATACTACTGAGAAACTCCGACTTCGCACGACTGGCTTGCTCAGCTTGCGCCTTCTCGTAAGCCATGGCTTCCCGTTGCATGGATTCATGCTCGATGCTGTCAAGCATGATATTGATTCCCTCGACCAAGCTTCCGATCTCATCCTGACGATCGTAGCTCAGACGCGGCTCGTCTTGCCGGGATCCGCGCGCGACCGCATTGACAAAACGCAGCACACGCTCGAGCGGATTGGAAAGACTGCTATTGATTACCAACATCATCAGCACCGTCATCAGAATGATGCCGGCGGCGGACACGTACATAAAATAGCGGGACCACGCCATAATCCGGTACAGCGCCACCCGATCCTGCTCGGTTAGGAAACCTATCCCGGCCATAAATCCGGCGAGCTCATCGGCAAACCCCTGTTCCCTGGCATATAAGACTTCACTCTTCCGAGCGTCATAGGCAACACCTTCCACATCAGCCGCCGCCATGGACAGAATGGTTTGCAGGTATGCTTCGAATTTGTTTCTGATCTCCGCCAACCTCCCGATCAAGTCTTCATGCAGC